>JBBIRM010000061.1:0-15372 GCA_037441765.1 Deltaproteobacteria bacterium
GAGGGAAGGGGTGAAAGGTGTACCCCTTCGCCTTATTTCTTTTTTAATTAAATTATCTTATATTAAATTATGTGGACGAGAAGAAAATTCCTGACTAGTTCCATTTTTATCCCACCATTTTTTTCGAAATTTGCTTCAATCCTTTGGGCTCAAACTAAGAAAATCCTTCCAAAAGGTTTTAAAAGAGAAGAACTGAAGAATATGAACCCCGAAGAGATTGACAATCGAAATCTCGAGATCGATCCTCTTGAAAAATTTGAGACGATGGGACCAACCGATGTAGACATTAATTTAAAAACTTACCGGCTGAAGGTGACAGGAAAAGTGGGACGATCTCTTTTGCTCAGTTATGATCAAATTCTCAAGTATCCTCAAACAACCGAAACAGTTCTGCTCATCTGTCCTGGGTTCTTTTCCAATAATGGTCAATGGACAGGCATCCCCTTAAGAGCATTACTTCAAGAGGCTCATGCGAATAAAAATGCTAAATACATTGACATCAAAGGGGCATATGGAAAGATCGTCAGAATCCCATTGAAAACAGTTTCCCAGAAAAAGATCCTTTTGGCCCTTCGTGTGAATGGAGAAACGCTTCCTAAGAAACATGGCTTCCCTTTAAGATTGGTCTACGAAGATGCCTATGGGTATGATTGGGTGAAATATGTGGATGAGATCGTCGTTCTATAATTGAATTACCTATCCTCACTTTCTGACGAATCGAGGTCGTAACACCAGCAGAGTAACCCGCCATCTACATTCCTCACTTTTTCAAAACCAGCATGCTGGAGATTGAGACAGGCTTTATATGAACGAAGGCCAGATTCACAATGAACAGCAATCTCTTTATTCTTTTCAATCTCACCCATCCGCTTTTTCAGCTCTCCTAAGGGAATCCAGGTCGCTTCCGGAATTCTTTTCTTTTTCACCTCATCTTCATCCCTTACATCTAATACCTTAAAATCGGCCTTCGAAGATTTAAGTCTCTCTTTCACCTCTGAGGCTTGAATGCCTTGCACCTTCCCTTCCATTTTGTTCAGAAGCACATTGGCGGCCACAATGACCGGAGAAAGGGCTGGGCTGAACGGAGGTGCATAGGCCAGGTCAACAGAGGCTAATTGGTGACAATCCATCTTGCCATGAAGCGCCATGGCCAGGATATCAATAAATTTGTCTGAAGGCCCCTCTCCAATTGCTTGGCCTCCAAGAATACGACCTGTATTCTTGTCGGCAATAATTTTTAGTGTCGACTCTTTTCTTCCAGGATAGTAATGGGCTCGATCATATCCTCTGACGATTGCCTGAATAGGATGAAATCCTTCCTTGTCAGCCTCTTTCAAATTTAACCCTGTCTTGGCGACATTATAATCGAAGGTTTTGAAAACCATCGTCCCCATCACCCCTGGAAATATAGCATTACCACCGCAGACATTCACACCCACTACCCTACCCTGTTTATTGGCAGTAGAGCCCAGCGGAACCCAAACCTTATTGCCTGTTACCAGATGGGTTGTCTCTGCACAATCTCCGGCCGCATAAATCCCTTCTGCACTCGTCTCCATCCTCTCATTGACCCAAATCGCCCCTGTCTCACCGATCTTCAATCCTGATTGCTTTGCCAGTTCAATCTGAGGCCGAATCCCAAGGGCCATCAAAACCGCATCAGCCTCTATTTCACGGGAAACAGTCTGAACATGGGATAACTTCCCATCCCTCCCTTTTAGTCCCTTTATCCCTTCTGATGTAAGGATCTGAACTCCTTTCTTCTCCAGATATTGTCTGAGGATGTTTGCAAAATCCTCATCGAAGAGAGTCAGGATTTGGGGGGCCATCTCTACGATCGTCACATTCTTACCTAACATAATAAGCGATTCAGCCATCTCGAGACCAATGTAACCTCCTCCTGCAATGACGACGTTTTTAATATCATCGGATTTCATCTGTTGACCAATTGTATCCGCATCAAAAATCGAACGAAGGTAAAAAACACTCTTTAGTTCGATCCCTTCAATCTTTGGTCTGATCGGACGAGCACCTGTGGAAATGACCAATTTATCAAAACGATCTGTAAAGGCCTCACCTGACTCAAGATCTCGTCCCATTAGGGTACGGCTCTCTATATCAATCTTTTCAATCCTCCTCCGACTCCTGACCTCTATCTCATCCTGTGCAAATTTCCCCGGTGTCCTGGAGATCAGTTCATCTCTCCCCTTCACTATGCCACTGATATAGTAAGGAAGGCCACAGCCAGCATAGGAGATCTCCCCTTCCTCCTGGTAGATGACGATCTCCATCTCTGGATCACATCTTCTGGCCTTCGCCGCGGCCTTGGGTCCTGCTGCCACTCCCCCGATCACCAAAAGTCTCCTCTTCATTTCACTCCTCCACCTCCTCAAGATATTTCAACTCATAGAAACCTACCTTTTCGTGGCTGTGGATTTTTAAAAATCAGGATGTCTCTTTTTTTAAAATGATGTGAAAATTATTGAAGGGTTTGGAATACCTGTTGCTCTCCCTTGATCCTGTCTCTGTTTAAAAATTCTAAAATGAGCTCAGCCACTTCCTTCGGTTTTTGTAACTCCAAATTGTGGATGCCATCTTCAAAAGATATGATCTCAAAATCGGGAAGATGAGTTTTGAGAAACTCAACATTCATCTCTGCCATCCGAGGGAACTTAGAGGCCCTCCCATAAAGATAGAGGACAGAAGACTGCAACCGGCGTTCAAGATCATCCCAAAAAATAGTAAAAATAAAAGGCCTATCTTCTTTAATCTTTTTTTCGAGAATGCCTTTTCCATAGTTTTTTATAAAACATGAAATGGTTTTTTTAAATAGTCTTTCTGAAATCACCGTAGGTCAAGCCATCAACTTTTCATAAAGTTCTCATCTGGCAACCCGGACGGAGATAGGCCTTAGAATTCTGATTAAGTCTTTGGGTGACATCTCGCATAAAAGGCCCCTTCTTCCGGCATTGATAAATATGACGGGAAGGCTGATGATCGATTCTTCTATATAAACAGGCAGGCGTTTCTTCGTCCCGAAGGGGGAGATGCCACCCACTTGATAACCCGTATGTTTTAGTGCGATTTGAGGAAGACAAGGATGGATCGATTTGGTCCCTACTGCCCTGGCCAATTCCTTGGTTGAAACCTGTCTGTCTCCATGCATTAATACGATGAGTGGCCTTTTCTTCTCATCTTCCATCACAAGCGTTTTGATCACCAGATGTTCATCCACATGAAGAGCTTTTGCTGCTGATTCAGTGCCCCCATCCTCTATATATGGATAGGGGCGTTCTATAAAATCAACCTGATGCTCTCTCAAAAAACGGATGGCAGAAGTGACTGGGAATTTATCTTTCGCCAAGAGAAACTCTCAACCTAAAATATGCTAAATCGGGTTCATGACAGAAGCAGGTTTCGCTCCGAATTTGGTTCGGAATTTTAAAAAACATCCATTATTCATGATATCTCTTTTTTATTATATTTTATTTCTGCTCTTTTCTTCCTTTTCGATTTCTGTCTCTTTATCTTTCTGATCTCATTTCCTTTGACTGCCATATCCCCCGATAATCTTCCAATCCTATGTATAAGCTCACGCCTTGCAAGAAAACGGTTGAGGGACTGGCTCCGCTCCTTCATACATTTCACTTCAATTCCTGTTGGAATATGTTTGAGATAGACGCAGGTGGAGGTCTTATTCACTTTCTGCCCTCCATGGCCAGAGGATCGAACGAATTTTTCTTCAAGATCCTTCTCATGGATCCCTAAAGCCTCCATCTTGTCTCGAAGCCATTTATTCTTCTCTTCACTCACGGGAAACAGGGACATTCGGGTTTTCGCTCCAATTTCGGGGTTCTCAAATTCAAGCGATTACATTAATGGTATCACATCCCCCCTTTTTCCCCTCCACAGGTCAAGCATTACCTGCCGCTTTCGCGACCTGCTTCTCCAAATGCTCGTTTATGAGAAAGGTTATTGAGAGGGCTTGTTGAAATCGAAACTTCATATTCTTCCTGTGTTTTTAACAATCACTGCATCAATTGTCTAGCGCCAGCGTAGAGCAGAGCAACGAGCATCAGGGCGCCGGCATCGGCTGGTGTGGATGGAACCAGTACGGTCAGCTCCCGGAGAATGCTTCTACTTTTGCAGCATGGTTGAGCAGCGCATCCATGCACACCCCTATAAAAAACACCATATACATTTGAACAGACAGAATCAAATTCTAACTCCCAATTTATACCCCTCCTGTATTGCATTATGCATGGATCGAGGAATCACTGCGTCGCCGATGAGGTATAATTCGTCTGTAAGATATTCTAATTCATTAAAAAGTCCCTGGATTGGTTTCCTTGGACCTGCAACGATTACGAGGTCTGCTTCAAGCCAAACGATTTCACCTCTCGCGCTGGCCATTTTAACTCCATAATCATTGACTTCCATAACCTCTGCCTCTGTGAAGACTCTGATGTCGAACTCTTTTATCCAGGCCGCATGCCTCCATTTGAAAGTAGTACTTACATCAGTATCAACACGTTTGTCACCCGTTATAATCCATACATGATTGCCCTGAGAAGCAAAATGTTCTGCTGTAATAAGGGCTGTCTTCCCACCTTCAATGACCACGACCTTCTTTCCATTGAAACGTGGGTTAGCCTCTAATAGGTCAAAGGCCATCGAGACATTGGGTCGATCCATCCCTTTAATTGGGGGCTTGAGAATTGTTGCACCAGTTGCAACGACCACTGCATCGGGAAGTTCTTCACGACATACTTTCTTGTTGAATTCAACCCCAAGGACCACTTTTATATTGTTTTTCTTGATCTGGTTTTCATAATATTCTAATAACTTTAAAAGATTTTCGCCTCCTTTAACCTCTCGCGAAGCATAAAGCAACTGACCACCCAACCGACCTTTTTTTTCGTAAATGGTTACTTCATGACCTCTTTGTGAGGCAGTAATTGCACATTCGAGACCTGCGAGTCCCCCACCCGCAACAATCACCTTCTTCTTTCTTACGGCGGGTGTGATGCGATATTCTGGCTCTATTTCATGGCCGAGTACTGGGTTGACCGTACATATGTAAGGCTGATTCGCAAAAAGTTTGGCAAGACACATTAGACAACCTATGCAAGGTTTTATATCTTGTATCTGATTTTTTGCCACCTTCTTGATAATCTCCGGGTCCGCCAAACCCGTACGGCATATCTCCCAGAAATCTATCCATCCCTCTCCAATCGCCCTTTCTGCTATCTTAGGATCAGCCAACCGTGGGCCAAAAGAAAGAGGGACTCTTTTAAGGTTTTTCTTTGCATTTGCTGCAATGGGAAGCCAGGCGTCATAGGGAACATCCCTTCCCAGAGCGCCACTTCTTGACTCATGCCAACCGATCACCATGCTAATTAAATCTACACCCGCTGCCTCTGCCATCTTCATAAAGAGGAGACATTCTTCATCAGTATTGCCACCGTATTCATCCATCAACTCTGTACCATTGAGTCGAATGGAGAGAAGAAAATCATCTCCACAGGCCTTTTTGATAGCCTTTATGATCTCAACCATGAATTTACCTCTCTTTTCAGCAGAACCTCCCCATTCATCATTGCGTCTATTTGTATAGGGAGAAAGAAAGTTGGAGATGAGATATCCAAGGAAGCTTGTGAGTTCAACACCATCAAAACCTGCCTTTTTTGCTCGTAGGGCAGCATCTGCATGGTCTTGGATGGTCTCATAAATCTGTTCGATGGTCATTTCTCGTGGAGGCCGAAAATGCTTCAAGGATTGCTCAACTGCTGAGGGTTGTAAGCAATACCCTTGGTCAATTCCTCCATACCTACCAGCATGAAGGATTTGTTGAATGGCAATTGCACCAGAATGATGAAACATATCCGCCACTTTTTTCAGGCCGGGGATATACTTATCATCATTGATTGAAATCTGAGACCAATATCCTTTTCCAAACCCAGCCTTGTCAGGGTAAGCACCTTGATTTGTTATAATTCCACAACCCATGTTTGCAATCACCCTATCTCGGGCGTATTCTCTTTCACTATAGGTCCCATCTCTATTGTTAAAATTTGAAACACAACAGGCTGCCCATTTTACTCGATTGATGGTTTCAAATTTGCCAATCTTTCCTTTTGAAAATATATTTGGGAAACTTTTTCTTGCAATCGATAGATCCATAAACCCTTCCTCACCCATTTATTGTATTTTTGTTTCCATGGGATAACTCTATCCCCTTAGAAAAACTACCCGAGGTCTCTACCGTTTAATATTCTCAATGAATCATTTCATATTTGTCAAGAACCTTTTTCGAGATCTTTGAAAAATATTTAAAAAGGATTTTTAGACTTCCCTTCCCTCTCTTGGGGATTAAGGGGTAGAAACACTCATTCGAAACTTGACATTCTTTTGAAATATCCATATAGTAGAAGCACTCAAATCCAAAAAAAGGAGGTAAGGAATAATGAAGACGATTGCCAATATATTTCTAATATCAATTTTGGCCATTTTCGTGTTCAACCAAACTGAGCTTAGGTCGCAAACTATTGAGCCGATCGTGATTGGGGCTCCCATCCCACGAGCCTCTACCTATGGCCAGAATGGAGAGCGATCCATGATCCTGGCCATGGAAGAGATAAACGCCGCAGGGGGGATTAAAGTGGGAGGTGTAAAAAGACCTATCAAACTCGAAATTGTGGATACTCGGGATGAGGAGCCAGGTGTCCCAACGAGCGAAGTCCTTTTGGCCATTGAAAAACTGATTTTAGATAAGAAGGTTAAGATCCTTGCTGGTGGCCCCTGTATGTCAGAATGTTGCCTTGCAGCCTTAGATTTATATCCAAAATATAAAGTTATCAGCATTGTAAATATCGGCTGTTGGACCCCTGGTTGGCATGCAAAGACAGGAAAGGACATTGGTCATTATAAATATTCATTCCGTTTAAGCGGGAATGTGGCCTACTGGATCCCAAATATCGTTACCCTGTTAAACGGCATCAAGGAGAAATATGGATTTAACAAGATGTACATTACCGTGGCTGAAGCCGCACATTGTAAAGCCGCCGCAGCAGCCGTTGAAAAAGGAGCCGTGGCTGGAGGTTGGGAAGTTGTGGGGAAAGAGGTTCATCCACTTGCCACAACAGATTTTTCAATGATGCTCCGGGATGTGAAGAAATCTGGTGCACAGGTCTTATTTATCTGGGATCATACCCCCGAGGCCTTATCCATGATCAATCAATGGCAAGACATGAAGATTCCTGCGGCAGCAATTGGTTTTGTTGGCCCCACTGAAGATCCAGTCATGTGGAAGCAGACAGGTGGAAAGGTGGCCTACCTTGTTGAATTTGCTGGGGAAGGGGGGACACTTCCTGGTCAGAAGATTACACCTTTAACAGAACCTTACTTTAAGGCATTTAAAAAGAGATGGGGGGATGAGCCTCGAGGTACGGGAAATGTTCCAAGTTATACCGTGCTTTATATGTTAAAGGACGCAATTGAACGTATAGGTTCATTAGATGTAGATGCTTTAGTTACTGCGATTGAGCAAACCGATATGATCACAGCAGGTGGCAGATTGAGATTTGATAAAACAAACCACCAGGCTATTTACGGAACAGATCCAAAAGAAGCCTTAATGCCTCAACTCCTGCAATGGCAGGATGGGAAAAGGGTTTGCATCTGGCCACCCAAAATAGCCAGTGGTGAGTATAAACTTCCACCTTGGGTAAAACCAGCGAAGTAAAATATTGGAAAGTTTCAAGGGTTCCAGAGGTAAGGGTTCAAGATTCATGAACCCTCAGACCTTTGGCCCCTTGAACCTTGAGGGGAAGAGGATCGTGTGGATTCTAAGGAATTAATCTTTGGTCAGGTGGGTCAGTATGAGAAGACAATTTATGATGAACCTGTCTTTGCCGCAATTGACCGAATGTGCGAGAAATATTCAGAAAGGCCAGCAATCATCTACCTCGGAAGTTCATGGACCTATGCTGAATTGAAGGAGTTGATCGACCGATTTGCAAGGGCCTTATACAAATTGGGGGTAAGCCATGGGGATCGAGTAATGCTCTACATCCCCAACTCCCCTCAATTTATCGCTGGTTTCTTTGGAGCAATGAAGATTGGGGCAACCCCTGTCCCCGTCTCTCCCATCTACACACCATTTGAGATCGAATATCTAATCAATGATTCAGAAGCGGTGTATATCCTATGTCAGGATACTAATTTTGGCTATGTCAAGGAGGTTTTTCCAAGAACCTCTTTGAGAGGGATCATCGTCACCAATTATGCCGACTTGCTTCCTTGGTGGAAAAGATCTGTGGGGGCCATCTTTGATAAGATTCCCCATGGTGTGGTCGAAAAAGATAGAAATGTCCATTTTTTTAAAGACCTCCTTAAAGAGTCCTCCCCTGATCTTCCAAAAATAAAGATTGATCCAAGGGCTGATCTAAGCCGTCTCCTTTATACTGGCGGAACAACGGGTTTTCCAAAAGGTGTCCCCACAAACCATACTGCAGTGGTAAGCTTTGTCAGTGAAATCCGTCAGATCAGTGAAGGATTTGTGGGTGAAGGTGGGGAAGATAGACTCATTATGGTCAACCCACTCTTCCATGAAATGGCTCAAGGAATGACCATGGCCTGGGGTTTGACAAAGGGAAATCCAGTCATTCTGATGCCGATCCCTGATGTGGATGCCATCTTGGATACCATCCAAAGATATAAAGTGACATTGTTTCTGGGTGTCCCAACTCTTTACCGCATGATACTGGAACACGATCGGGTTGATATGTATGACTGCTCTTCACTTAGATTCTGTCTATGCGGTGCGGATAAATTACCACCTGAGGTGAACGAACGCTGGAAGAAAAAATTTGGAAAACCAATTTTTCAGTGTTATGGAGCAACAGAGGTAGGCTTCACCACAACATCCCCTTTTGACCGAGAGCCTCACCCAGAATCGATAGGAATACCATTACCTTCCAGAGAGGTTTTAATTGTGGACCCGGAGACACTGGAAACCGTCCCCCCCAATGAGGTAGGGGAGGTCCTGGTACGCTGCGAGTTTACCTTTAAACATTATTGGAATAAACCAGAGGAGACGGCTCGGTCCTTTGTCAAAGTGGATGGAAGGATTTTTTATCGAATGGGTGACTTTGCCCGCCGAGGTGAGGATGGGCAGCTCTATTTTGTCGATCGCGGAGCAGATATCATAAAATATAAAGGGTATCGAGTCTCGGCATCAGAGATTGAAGCGGTTTTGCAAGACCACCCCGCTGTAATTTCTGCCTGTGTGGTAGGGGTTCCTGATACGAAGACTGGTGAGCGAATCAAAGCCATTGTTGTCCTAAAAGAAGATGCCAGGGGGGTAAGCGCTCTGGATTTGCTCAATTGGTGCCGTGAAAGGCTCGCCCCTTACAAGGTTCCAAGATATATCGAGTTTAGGGATATGCTTCCAAAATCGAAAGTGGGAAAACTTTTGCGACGAGAAATCCGCGATGAAGAGCGTAGGAAAACACAGAAGAAAATTGAGAGATAATAAAGGTCACAATCCAAAATAGGCTTCCTTTACATCTGGGTTTTCTAATAGTTCACCCCCAGTCCCTTCTGCTACCAATCCCCCATTTTCAAGCACATATGCATAATCCACAATGGGGAGTATCGGTCTGGCATATTGCTCAGCGACTACGATTGTAATGGCGGTCTCCTCTCGGATCGCCTTAATCGCTTTGGCAAGCCTGACCTCAATAGCAGGAGCTAATCCGAGCAAAGGTTCATCAAGTAGAAGGAGTTTAGGTTGAGCCATCAAAGCCCTACCAATCGCTAGCATCTGCTGCTCCCCTCCACTGAGAAATCCACCTGGTCTCCTTTTCAATTTTTCAAGTTCTGGAAAGAGATTGAACACATAGGCAAGCGTCCTTTTGGCCTGAGTTTTAGTGGCCAAATAACCTCCCATCCTCAGGTTCTCAAGGGTACTACTTTCCGGAAATATGAGACGCCTTTCTGGACAAAGAATAATCCCTTTTTTGGCCCTTTGGCTCGGTTCAACATTGAGAATATCTTCTCCTTTAAACTTTATTTCCCCTGTGATGGTAATCCTCTCCCCTCCCTTCATCTCCTCTTTCTTTTTTACGTCCAAGATAATCCCTGAGATACAATACATGAGAGATGATTTACCTGCACTATTCGAGCCGAAAATCCCCACAATGAACCCTTCGTTAACTCTAAGGGTCACATTATTGATGGCCAGAGCATTTTCATAAAATAACATGAGATCTTTAATCTCGAGGATGGCACTCACAGTCTTATTTCCTCTCCGAGATATGCGCTTCTCACCTTCTCATCATTCATCACCTGCTCTGGCCTTCCTTCAGCCAACTTCTCACCAAAGCACAATACGATTACCTTATCTGCCACAGAAAAAAGTTCCCTCAATCTGTGTTCGATCATCATCAAAGTAACCCCTCTCATCCGAAGTCTTTCGATCAATGGAACCATGCTGGCAATTTCACTCATGCTGAGTCCTGAAAAAACCTCATCACAAATAATAACCTCTGGCCGAAGGGCAAGACAACGGGCCAGTTCAAGACGTTTCAGATAACCCAGAGGAAGGGCAGAAGCCGATTTGTAGGGAACATAGGCATCCCTTTCAAAACCAACCTCTTCAAGCAGATCGATCGCTACCGCATCCCTATCCCCTCCCCTGCTTCCAGCAAATCTTCGAGCCCTTGGAGACCATAGAGGGACAATCAGATTTTTAAATGACCTGAGGCTTAGAAATGGCCGAACGACCTGAAATGTCCTGGCCACACCCAGATCTGCAATTTTATATGGGGGGAGGCCTGTAATTCTCATATCTTTAAAAAAGACCTCACCTGTCTCGGGTTTAACAAATCCGGTGATGGCATTAACCAATGTGGTCTTTCCTGAACCATTAGGTCCGATCACTCCAAGAACCTCTCCCTCTAATAGATCAAAACTCACCTCCTTAAGGGCTTTCACTCCTCCAAAAGATTTACTCAAATTTCTAACCTTGAGGATACTCTTTTTTTGCTCTTCCATCCCTCTTATACCTTCACCCAATGTTCAATCTGATGGTACTTTCTTGTGGCCCAATTGAGCAGTCCCTCTGGTTTGAATAGTATGAATCCCACAAGTACAAAACAGTAAAGGACAACTCGAAGTTGACCAAATCCTCGAAGGAGTTCAGAGAGTGGAGCGAGTATGAGTGCTCCCAATGCAGGACCTGCCAAGGTTCCCGGGCCTCCCATGATGCAAGCAGAAATCGGCATAATAGAAAAGTCCACCGCAAAAAGCGAAACCCCTACAAAACCTGAAAAATGTGCTACAAATGCCCCAGCAAAACACCCAATCATACTGGCAATATAGAGTGCATAGACCTTCACCCTCGTCACGTTGATCCCTGAAGCATATACCGCTTGATCATTGTCTTTGATCCCTGCGAAGACAACTCCGATATCTTCACCACACAACCTTCTCAAACCAAATATAGAGGTAAGGAGGATGACAAGGATCAGATATATACCAATCCATGTACTGGGGAAGCCAGCAATTGGGCTTAATCCTTCTGTTCCTTCAAAAAGATTTCCTGCCAGGATGATACTTGTAGTCAAAAATGGAAACATGAAAGTAACCACTGCAAAGTAGATTCCTCTAAGGGGTAGACAGGGAAGCCAGAGCAAAGTGCAAAGAATGGCCCCACCAAATGTGCCAATGGGTATCGTCAAAAAAACAGGCAACTTAAGGTAATAATTGAGTCCCCCTGAAATGTAGCCGCCTACCCCGATCATAAAGGCTCCACCGATGCAAACCAACCCTACCCTTTCTGCTAAAAAGTCGAAGGAGATGGCCAGTAGTGCGTAAACCCCTGCCAATCCTAAGACCCTTTGCCAATAAAGGCCAGGTAACACCAGAGGTAAAACGAGTAACCCGATAATCAAACTGGCTCGGGGCGCAAGGAGGTATAACACCTCGCGCCACGATTGAATAGCATAAAGACCCTCTGTCCGAGCCTTAATCCCTCTATCCAGTCTTTCCTTTCGTCTCTCTATGGCACCTATTTCCCTATTCATGGTTTTTCGTTCATGGTTCATCGTTCATCGTTTCATTAGACCCTTTCTTCCAACTCTTTCTGCCGGCCAAAAAGACCTGAGGGCTTTAGAATTAGAATCAGAATAATGAGTCCAAAAACAAGAACATTATTCCACATCGTTCCACCCATAGCGGACATCAGGGTGGTGGCAAGACCCAAGATGAGGGCTGAGAGAACAGTTCCTACCCAGCTTCCTAACCCTCCGATCACACAGACTGCAATTGCATTGGTCAGAACGCTATATCCCGATTCACAATTGACATTACCCAGAGGCATAATAACGATGGCTGCCAATCCGGCCAGCGCTGACCCAATGCCTAAGGCAATATTAGCCATTCTATCAGAATTGATGCCAAGCATTAAAGCAGCCCTTTCATGCTGAGCCATGGCTCGAAGCGAAAGCCCTATTTTATGATAGTGAGTAAACAGCCACATAATTCCCAAAAGGAGTAATCCAGCTCCAATAATGACAATGCGTTGAAGATCAATGGTCACCCAGGGCATTTCAACAACCCCGTCAATTACACGTGGTAATACATATCCTGGACCGATGAAGCCTTTGAAACCCCCAATACCTTGTAAACGTAGCCCTTCGAGTATCGCCAGTGCAATGGCAAAGGACACAATAATTTCTGAAATGGGCATGCCTCTTACCCGGATCATGACAAACTGATAGATGGCCATGCCAATAAGAGAGACAATAAGGAGAGACAAAACAACACTCAACCAGTAGGGAAGTCCTCCACTGTTAATAAAGCTCCATGTGATAAACCCCGTAACCACATATAAGGCTCCATGGGCAAAGTTTGGCAATCGACTGATGCCATACACAAAAGAGAACCCCATCGCCATCAAAACAAAGGTCATGCCGTTGGCCACTCCGTAGACAATGACCTCCACTGAACTACCTCCCGTATCAATAGTGTACCTTATTAAATATTGGGGCGAATTTTATTATTATCTGCCTAAACTGTCAAGCAGTTTTGCTGAGATTTCTGAAAAGTATTTAAAAATGATTTTTAGACTGGGGAGGTGGGTGAAAAAGCCTTCGAGCGGATACCTTTATAATTTTAGCACAATTGATTAATTCCCTTAAAAGAATAGATTTTTTCTTAAACGATTGTTAGCAATTTAACATTTAAAAGCCCGCGTTCGAAGGGTTTGGAACCCTACCTCCCCAGTCTTTCAAGGCCTTTTCAGAAGTCTCTTGCTTGACTTAAAATGGGGTTTCTCTTAATATTTTGTCGTTAAGAAAATTTAAGGCTTGGGTGAAAAAAGAATGGCAGTGATTGATTTCCATACCCATTATGTTCGGAAAGATCTACTAAATCCCACCTGGCTCAATTATTTGGAGTCAATCAACCCAGAGTTTTATGCAAAGATAGATGATTTTAGTAGGCAACCGGACCTCTTTTCAGCCTACCTAAAATCTCAAGGGGTAACCTATGCAGTCGTTCTGGCAGAATGTGCTCCAGCCACCAGTGGTTTTGTTCCCACTGAAGAGGTCATTGAATTCTGTCGGGGACAGGAAATGCTTTTCCCTTTTGCCTCTTTAAATCCAAATATCCATGATGATATGGTGGAGAAATTGGAAGATTATGTAAGGGAAGGGGTTAAAGGGTTAAAGCTTCATCCTTCTTATCAATTCTTCTATCCCAATGAAGCAAGGCTCTATCCGCTCTATTCCAAAGCCCAGGAACTTAGAATCCCTGTGATCTACCATATTGGAACTTCTATCTTTAAAGGGACGAGGTTGAAGTATTGCGATCCGATTTTCCTGGATGATGTTGCCATCGACTTCCCTAATTTAAAAATCATTATGGCCCATAGTGGAAGAGGGTTCTGGTATGATAAATGTTTCTTCCTCTCTCGTCTCCATAAAAATCTCTATATGGATATTACGGGATTGCCCCCCCAAAACCTTCTCAACTACTTCCCTGAAATTGAGAAGAATCGAGAGAAGGTGATCTTTGGTTCTGATTGGCCCACCATCCCCTCGAGCATTGGGAGGAACATTGAGATGATTAAATCCTTACCCCTAAGCGACCAGACCATCGAGGCAATACTTTACAAAAATGCAGAAAGGATACTCTTTGGATAAAAGGAAGGGCCAACATACTTCCATAGTTAGTATCCTCCACACTCCTAATTGGTTTAACTCCCACCAATACCTATCTCTCTTAAGAATTCCTCTGAGGGGGTCACCTTCAGCAGGGGAAAAAGACCAGACTGTTTAAGAACCTCGATGGCCTTCTGATGAACCTCTCTTTCTCCAGAGGCAGTACAATCTTCCAAAACAATGGCATAGAAGTCATGGCATACCGAATCCATGGCAGTGGCATAAACACAAACCTGTGTATTTATCCCTGCAATCACAACCGTATCCACTCCAAGAAGCCTAAGGGTCTGATCAAGATCAGTCTTGAAAAAAGCACTGAAGCGCCTTTTCAAAAGAACTTCTCCTTTAGCCACAGGCTTTAATTCCCCAATAACCTCGGCTCCCTCCGTCCCTCTAATGCAGTATGGCTTTTTCCCTTTAAAGATAAAATCATTTTCTAAAAAACTATCGCAGGCAAAGATGATCGGTATACCCCGTTCTCTGGCTTTATCAATTACCCTCTTTACTCTTGGAACAATCTCAAGGTATTGGAGAGTATTTGGATGATCTTTTCTTTTAAAGGCATCTTTAAGCATATCCACCACTATGATGGCCGGCTTCATACTTTTTCCTCCATATTTTTTCCTTTTTGGTTAGAAATGTTTAAAAGTTTTGAAAAAAGTTTATATTTAAAATTAATTTTATATTTAATCCAAAACGCTTGAAAAGATCAATATAAATTCTTTTTCGAATAGAGATTTCTGAAAAAGTATTTTAAAAAAGATTTTTAGACTGTGGAGGTGGGGTGAAAAACCTTCGAGCGGATACCTTTAATAGTTTGGCACTATTGATTAATTCCCTGAAAATGTTTTTTTCTCTTAACGATTGTTAGCAAATTAACTTCTCAATGCCCGCATTCGAAGAGTTTGGAACCCTACCTCCCCAATCTTTCAATGACTTTTTCAGAAATCTCGAATAAAAAACTGTTAGCTAAAATTTAAAAGTGCACTCTATAAGTTTTAAAAGTCCACCACTTCTGATCTCCTCTCCCCCTGAGACTGTGTCATAATTAGGGGTGGGAAAAAATTTTTTAGTATGAACAATAAAATATCTCTAGTTTTGCACCTTTCTAATTGAAAATAGAAAGCTCTTACCATATTATTTG
>JBBIRM010000062.1:0-15061 GCA_037441765.1 Deltaproteobacteria bacterium
CAGATCGAAACCACATAGACAAAGGGGTGATAGATGATTCTTAGGGTTTCGGAAGTTTCTCCCCTTTTCCAAATGAGAGTTGCATACTTGGAGGTTTGCCAACCAACCAGAATGAAGAAGATCATGCACAGGAAGGAACTGATCCCATTCATGATTTGATTAGTTCTTTTTGAATATCGAGTGGCTAAGATATCCACAGAGATGTGACTGCGATAAATTTGTGTATAGCCTAAGGGAAGAGCCACAGCCAAAGCCCCAAAAAATCCTACCAGTTCATAGGCTCCTGTGATAGGAGTTCCAAGGGGTCTTAAAACCATATTGGCACAGGCAATTCCTGTCAGGGTGAGAAGGGCAATGGCACCAATCCAGGAAAACCACTTACTTAGATGTTGGCTTGACTTTTCGAGAAAAGAGATCATTCCAATACACCTTTTTTAAGAAAATTAAGGATAGAAAGAAAAAGGGGATAAAAAACCCCTTTCTCTTTCTAATGCCCTCTTATCAATCAGGATATTCTTTTGAATATTTTTCTTTCAGTTTCATCACATCGTCGAGGATGGCTTTAGCAGGCAATCCCTTGGCTTCTACATCCTTTATATATTTTTCGGTCATTGGTTTGAGAACCGAATACCATCTTGAAATCTCTTTGGGTGAGAGTTCATAGACCTGAACATTATAATTCTTTTTAGACCACGCCATTGATTCTTTCACATGTTTATCTACATATCTTCCGGTCCAGATAGCCTGGTCTCTACTGAGATCGTCAATTACTTTTTTTACATCGGCTGGTAAGGATTCCCACTTCGCCTTATTCATTACCACTGCAAAAGAGACCACAAAGAGGTTCACATTGGCTGTTACGTGACGGCAGTATTCTGCATATTTAAAATCTTTCATCACCTCTAATGAAGATACATTCCCTTTGATGACCCCTTTCTGGAGGGCTTCTGGGACATCGGATTGAGGCATTCCTACGGCGGCTGCTCCAAGGAGGCCAAGAATTTTTGCCCCTGTTCCTGAGGCTCTTAACTCGTAGCCCTTTAAATCTTCCAGACTTAGGATGGGTTTCATCGACATGATATTTGCAGGTGGGCAGGTGAACATGGTAATAACCTTGAATCTTTCAAGTTCTTTAGGTTTATATTTATTTACGATGTCCAGAAGCGAGATACTTGCCACAGTTGCACTTGGCCATCCGACAGGTAGATCCACTGCCTCTACAACCGGAAACATTCCTGGAAAATAAGAGGGGCAGGTACATCCAATGTCTGCAGTGCCAGCCGCCACTCCATCAAACATATTCTTTGCATGAAGCAGTGTCCCGCCAGGGTAGGTGTTCACCTTCACCTTTCCTGCAGTTCGTTTCTCAACCTCTGACTTCCATCTTTCCATCTGGACACATGGGAAGGTTGGGGCGGGTGGGAAGTTGGCATAACTCAAGGTGATTTGAGCCCGGGCAGTGGTTACCCAAAACCCGCTTCCAATGAGACTAATCCCTATAACCCCGACCAAAAATAGAACCACTCTTTTTGAAAAAATTTTTCTTCTCATCTTCAACTCCTCCTTTCTTTGATTAAATATCATTATTTAAAAAAACCTTATAAAGGATTTGAATTAAAGTCAAGTAAAAATGGAGAAGGCTACTTTTCTCCTTTTTCAAATTTCTCGATGGTCAAAGACCCTCTTGCTCTTTCGTTCTGATCTCGGAAGGCTCCCATAATCCACAATCTCAACCTTACCGCTAACTAAAATCTGTTTTTTAATCTCTTCTTCAATCTTGCTGATCAAGGCCTGGTCTTCCTCTGGACGACCTCCCTCTGCCCTTTCTACCTTGATCGTCATATAGTCCTTCCCATCCTCCTTGCGGTCAAGGTGAATCTGATATTCACTCCCAACACCCCTGATATTGGATAGGATATGGTCGATTTGACCAGGGTAGATATTGACCGCTCTGATTATGAACATATCGTCAGATCTTCCTAAGAGTCGATCGTGGAGGGGGAGAATCGAACCACAGGAACACTGTTTGGGAATGAGTTTTGTCAGGTCTCTGGTTCGATAACGAATAAGAGGTGCTGCCTCTTTTCTGAGTGTAGTCACTACCATCTCACCAATTTCCCCTGGCAAAACAGGTTCGAGTGTGTCGGGGTTTATGAGTTCAAGGATATAATAGTCGGCCCAATAATGGATCCCTTCGTGGTAGATACAGTCAATACCAGTTCCCGGACCATAGAGTTCAGTAAGGCCTGTAATGTCAAAGACATGTTCCACCCCGAGTAATTCTTTCATTTTTGCCCTCATTGCATCGCTTGAGCGTTCAGAACCCATAATCACTTTTTTAAGGGCGATACGGTCCCTAAGACCTCTTTTTTTAACCTCCTCCCCCATTAGAATGGCCATAGAGGCTGTTGCACAGAGGACTGTGGATTGAAAATCCTCTAAGAATTGACACTGCATATCGAGATTTCCGGGACCGATGGGAATGGCCATAGCGCCGATCCGTTCGACTCCCAACTGGAAACCCACTCCTGCAGTCCATAGGCCATATCCAACAGCCACCTGAACCCGATCTTTCGTGGTTACCCCAGCCATCTCATAACAACGGGCAAACATATTTGCCCAGTCACGAATATCCTTTTGGGTGTAACAGAGAACCTTTCTCTTACCTGTGGTTCCAGAGGAGGCATGGATACGCACAATCTTTTCAAAAGGGACGGACCTTAGTGGAAATGGATAGCCTTCCTGAAGATCTTTTGCAGTGGTAAAAGGGAGTTTGGATAGGTCTTTGAGGGATTTGATATGTTTGGGTTTGACCCCTGCCTCATCAAAACGTTTTCGATAGAATTCCGAATTATTATAGACATGATTGACTGTCCACTGGAGACCTTCCAATTGAAGTCGTTTTAACTCCCTCTCCGTCCGAAACTCTGGCATGAAACTTCTTCCCATCTTAAATACCCCTTACATCATTTTTATTAAGTTTTCCCTTAATCTTTTTGTTGCCTCCACATCTACTCTCAAAGTTTTAGGGTCGACGATTACCCCATAATCCTCCTTTGCCTTTTCAATGCTCACATATCCTTCAAGTACATCCCTCTCCACCATCTCGATGTCACGCTCAAGTGGGTTTCCATATCCTCCTCCTCCTGCTGCATCGATAGTGACCACATCCCCAGGTTTTAGCAGAGTTAAACCAAATGGATTTCCAAGTAGTCCATTAATTAAAAACTGTGCCCTTGCTCCTGGCTTACCGCCAAAAAGCCCTTCTGGCGGGAGGAGATGCCTTCCTGCCTGGATTCCTAAATGGACAGGTGGAAGAGGGGCATAATCATCGTCAGGAACTTTAAAGACTTCCCTCTGACCGAGACCGCCCTTCATCTTTCCAGGCCCCCCTGAGTCTGGGATCAGTTCCCTTCTTTCAACAATAAGTGGCGTATCACTCTCAAAGATCTCAATCGGGGTATTCGCTCCATTGGCGGGAAAGATGTAGACATAATTACCATCACTGATGGCACTTGCTCCCATGCCCCCACCCCTTATGATTACAGAATGCCAGGGAGTTCCATCTTTTCTCTTCCCATAGAAGACATTCATCTGTGCAGGTGTACCTCCACTTCCAGCAATGACCTTATTGGGTAATACTTCCGAAAGGGCACGGTATATGATTTCAGTAATAAAATGACCGATGACCAGCCTGGCCGCCACCGCGGCGGGAAATTTACAGTTGACCACACTACCTTCCGGAGCCTTTAGTGTGATGGGCCTTGCACAACCATCGTTATTGGGGATGTCAGGTCCAAACATGCTTTTCATCGCCATAAAGACATAGGCATAGGTGAAATTATAAACCACATTCCCTCCCCAGTTGACCTGAGGAGATGAACCATCGAGGTCTACAGTAATATCGCTTCCCCTAACCTCCACTTTTGCCTTAATGACCACTTCCTGTTGCCCCTTCATCTGTTCAATTTTCCCTTCAGCACAATAGATTCCATCGGGAATCTTCTCGATCTCCTCTCTCATACTCTTTTCTGTGCGAGTGATAATCTGATCTGCCAGATCGTCCAGATCCTCAAGGTCGTTCTCTCGAAGCATCTGACAGATCTTTTCTGAACAGACGTGGTTGGCTGCAATCTGGGAGCGGATATCTCCGATCACTTCATCTGGCGTTCGGACATTCCAACGAATCATATCCATCAAGGATTGATTGAGCACTCCTCCATCGTAAAGTTTCACAAGAGGGATGAAGAGGCCTTCTTCAAAGACATCATGATTGTCAGAGGAGACTCGGCCCCCAATGTCCGAATGGTGAAAGACACAGGCTGTAAAGGCGACCAATCGATCTTTGTAAAAAATGGGGCTCAGCACACAGACATCGTTCAGATGTCCTGCAAGGGCCCAGGGGTCATTGGTAATGAAGACATCTCCAGGCTTGTAGGTTTCAGGAGGAAGTTTGTTGACAAGGTTTTTAATTCCAAGAGCCATGGCGCCCGATTGGCCAGGTGTGGCGAAGGTTCCCTGAGCAAGCTCCCTGCCTTTCTGATCAGTAAACATACAGGTATAGTCATGAGCATCTCTTAAGAGACTTGAGAAGGCGGTCCGTGCAACAGTGCTATCAGATTCATCTACAATAGAGATCAATCTTCGCCAGAGGATTTCCAACGTGATCGGGTCAAAGGTTCGTCCCATATTTTCCCCTTGAAAGGTTTTGAATTTCAATAAGAAAGATCAACCCAAAGGAAGCCATAATCGTCCACAGAAACGCTTGCATCCTCTCCTACGATGAGGGTGGATTCCCTTTCTTCAATAATAGCAGGTCCTTGAAATTTTGCACTCGGGAAAAGTTTATATCGGTCATAGACCGTATAGGGAATAAAATCCTTAGCAATGTGAGAGTAGGCCTTTCTTTTTCCTTTAATCGCATGTTCAAGGAGCCTGCCTTTCCCATCAATTTTTGGAAATTGAATTAATCGCTCTGGAAGGCTAGCCCTTATTTTGAAATTGATAAATTCCACCTCCGATTCAGGATAGGTTCTGCCATAGAGCCTTTGATAGACTTCGTCGAAGAGGTGGCGCACCTCCTCCCTTCTCATTTTTGAAAAATCTCTCTGGGAGAGGGGGACATGGGTTTCGGATCCCTGTCCAACGAAACGCATATCGAGGGATCGTTCAAATAGAATATCTTTTTCCTGGGTTTCTTTCTTGAGGATGGCGGTTGCTTCTGCCTCAAGTTGTTTAAAAATCTTCTCTATTTCATTAAAGTCTGCTGAACTTAGGGAGACCTTATGGCTTCTTAAAAGGTCAAAGGCTCGTGGAGCGGTAAAGAACCCTAAGGCTGAACCTACTCCTGCATTTGGTGGAACAAGGATACGGGGGGCTCCCAATTTCTTGGCCAGACCGTATGCATGGACCGGGCCTGCTCCTCCAAAGGCAACAATCGTCACAATTTTAGGGTTTCCCCCTTTCTCGGCAATATGTGTTTTGGCTGCAGCAGCCATGGTTTCATTAATAAGGTCATGAATTCCCCAAATCGCCTGTATAAAAGAGACACCTAAGGGTTGAGCCACTTTCTCTTCAACACCCCTTCTGGCTGCCTCCTTATCAAGTTTCATCTCTCCCCCAAGAAAATAGTTCTCATCAAGATATCCTAATAATAGGTCTGCATCGGTAACACAGGGATCTTTCCCCCCGATTCCATAACAGATAGGGCCAGGGTCTGCCCCAGAACTTTCAGGACCTACCTGGAGTGTTCCCATTCGGCTGACTCTGGCAATACTTCCACCCCCTGCACCAATCTCCATTAAATCTACAACAGGCACCTGAATGGTCAAGCCACTACCCTTCATAAATCTTTGGACTCTACCGACCTCAAAGGTGGGAACTACTCCTGCCACTCCTTTTTGGATCAGGCAGGACTTGGCTGTAGTTCCTCCCATGTCAAAACAGAACATTTCTGAAATATTAAAAAGTCTACCAAAATATTGGCCAGCGATGACCGCTGCAGTCGGACCTGACTCAATCACCCTGACAGGAAACTGAGCTGCAGTTTCAACAGAGGTCACTCCTCCACTTGAGAGCATGATGAAGAGCTTTCCTTCAAAACCAATGGAATGAAGCCTTCCGGCCAGTTTATTGAGATACCTTCCTGTAAGAGGTTTAACATAGGCATTGGTCACAGTGGTGCTGGTCCTTTCGAACTCTTTGATTTGTGGCAAAACCTGGTAGGATATCGAAATGGATATCTCAGGCGCTTCCTCTTCTATAATTTTTTTAAGCATCAACTCATGGACCGGGTTCTCGAAAGAATTGATCAGACAGACCGCAATAGATTCAACACCCATACCAAGCATTTTACGAACGATCTGCCTGGCTTCTTCAGGATCGAGGGGTTTTAGAATGGTCCCATCACTTCGAATCCTTTCGTTTACTTCAAAGCGTAGATGCCTGGGAACCAGAGGCTTTGGAAATTCAGCGAATATATCATAGGGTGCGTATCGGAGACCTCTTCCAATTTCAAGGACATCCCTGAATCCCTTGGTTGTAATCAGACCTGTCTTTGCTCCCTTTCTCTCAATAATGGAGTTGATGACCAGGGTTGTCCCGTGAATCACCTCATCCAGTTTCTCTACAAAACCTGGGGTCATCTTCTCCATCTCTCTTATTCCATATTCCACTGCATCCGAGGGATCCTTGGGAGTGGTCAGACACTTATAGATCTTTAACTCTCCGGTTTTATCGTTGAGCAGGACAAAGTCTGTAAATGTTCCTCCAATATCACAACCTAAGCGATAAAATTTTTCACCCATGTTTTGGCCTTATTTCAGAAAATGGATGGTTCCTTAAATTCTCCGAAAACCTCTTTAAAGACTTTTGTCATCTCGCCTAAAGTGGCATAGGCCTTACAACACTCAAGGAGGTAAGGCATCACATTCTTTTCGGACCTTGCAGCCACCTCAAGGTCTTTTAATAACTGGAGGACCTTCCGGTTATCCCTTTGGCGTTTCACCTCCTTAAGACGCTTAATCTGTTCTTCAGCAGATTCCTGGCGGTATTCGTGAAGCTCAACCTCCATCTCCTCTCCTTCAGTATATTTATTCACCCCGACCTTGATCAGTTCTCCCTTCTGGACTCCCTTTTCAAATTCATAGGCCTGCTTGGCTACTTCTCTCTGAACATAACCTGTCTCAACCGCTTTGATCATACCTCCCATCTCATCTATCCGATTCATTTCTTCAATAATCTTTTCTTCCATCTGTTTGGTCAGGGTTTCAATAAAGTAGGATCCAGCAAGAGGATCCACGGTATCTCTCAAACCGACCTCTTCCATTAGAATCTGAAATGTTCTGAGGGAGAGCAGGGCTGCCCTCGGGGTGGGGATGGTATAGGCCTCATCAAAAGAACATAGGGCAGTGGTTTGAGCGCCACCCAAGGCCGCTGCCAGGGCATAATAAGCCCCTCGAATGATGTTGTTTTCAGGCTGGGCCTTTGTTAATCCATAACCCCCCCCACCAAAAATCCCTCTAAGAAAGAGGGATCGCTTATCCTTTGCACCATAACGCTCTTTTAAATTCTTTGCCCAGAGTTTCCTCGCAGCCCGGAACTTTGCCACCTGTTCCCAGAGGTTTCCGAAAACATTGAGGTTGAATGTAAAGCCCCTTACAAATTCATCGATTTGGTATCCTCGATTAAGGACTTCCTCAATATAGGTGTTGGCGATCTGAAAGGCATAAGCAATTTCTTGTACAGGAGAACATCCAGATTCACGAATGTGATACCCACAGACACTTACAGGATTGGTTCGAGGAAGTTCCTTGATCGAATATTCGATCGTATCCCCGATGAGCCTAACCGAAGGCTTTACAGGAAAGATCCAGGCCCCCCTGCCAATCATCTCTTTTAGGATGTCATTCTGAGGTGTTGCGCTGATTCGGTCTTTGGCGTAGCCAAATTTTTCTGCTGTTGCTTGAAACATGGCCAACATTATGCTTGCCACTGCATTGATGGTAAGGCCAACACCAATTCGGTCGAGTGGAATTCCTTGAAAGGCCTCTTCAAAATCTCTGAGGGAGTCGACCGCCATCCCAACTCTTCCCACCTCTCCCTCTGCCAGGGGGTCATCCGAATCGAGGCCCATCTGAGTGGGAAGGTCGAAGGCAACGTTCAGACCGGTCTGGCCATGGGAGATCATCAATTTAAAACGTTCATTGGTCTCCCTCGGGGTTCCAAATCCTGTATACTGGCGGGTTGTCCATTCCCTGCTCCGATAGCCAAGAGGATGGATACCACGGGTGAAGGGATATTCTCCTGGAAGAGCGAGGTCTTTTTCAGGGTCGAATCCTACCTCTTTTAAATCCTTTTCTGTATAAACAGGTTTGACATGAATGCCGGACTGGAGGATCACATCGAGGATTTCATCTTTTTCATTTTTAATATAGCGTGCTACTCCCATCTTTAACTCCAGTGTGAATCTTGATTAGTGAATTGTAGAAGATTAAAATCCTGATCGCGAATTGCAATCAAGGTTCAAGTTCTTGGCTTTACATTTTCTTTTATCCAACGGATCGATTCTTCAAAGGGGGTTCCACCAGGGAATATTCCTTTTACACCAATCTCTTTGAGTTTAGGGATATCCCTTTTGGGAATGACGCCACCAACTACCACCAGGATATCCTCTATTTTTTTCTCCTTCATCTTTCTCATCAGTTTCTCACAGATGGGAAGATGGGCTCCGGACATGATGGATAGACCGATCACATCTACATCTTCTTGGATCGCAGAGTTTATGATTTGATCGATGGTCTGATGAAGACCTGTGTAGATCACCTCCATCCCCGCATCGCGGAGGGCCTGAGCCACGACCTTTGCTCCTCGGTCATGGCCGTCAAGGCCAGGTTTGGCGACTAATATGCGAATCCTTTTTTCCACCTTTCGCTCCTGTTAAGGGACCACTTTTCCTTTATGAATCTCTCTTAAGATAATTTCTTTTCCTCTTTCCAAATGTTTTCGAACCAACCTTTCCACCAGTCTTGGATTTTTCCCCTTCATTGCCTCCAACATCTGGAGATGATCTTGAATTGAGATTCTCATCCCGCCTTCTGAATGAAGAAGTGCATAACGGTATCGGTAAAAATAGTCACGAAAATTACTGATCAATTCGATTAATTTCTGGCTCTTGCAGGCATTATAAAGAAGGTCATGGAATTCAGTGTGAACCTCAACTGCTTTATCATCGTCACCTTCATTAAGGGCCTTTTCAGCCTCTTTAATCTTCTTTTCTAAGGCGGATATCTCATCAGGGGTGATGTGGAGGGTAGCCAGGTAGGCAGCATAGCTTTCAAGTGCGATTCGAATTCCAAAAATTTCCTCAACGTCCTCTTTTGTAAATTCACGTACGACGAACCCCCCTTTGGGCCGGCGCTTGACTAAATCATCCCGTTCTAATTTATGAAAGGCCTCCCTCACGGGGGTACGACTGATCCCAATCTGATTGGCTAATTGTTCTTCAATCAAGCGTTGGCCTCCACTCAGTTTTCCATGAAGGATGGATTTTTTAAGCGATTCGTAGATTTCTTCGCGAAGGGACTTTCTTTTGGTAATCCTGATTCCAGTTTTAATTCTCTTCACAGGGCCATCCTCTTTTAAATTGTATACAGTATCCAAAATTTTATATCTTTATACGCCAAATAGATTTAAATTGTCAAGGATTTTTTGGAGATCTGTCATTTAAAAATCAAAAGTGCGCTCTTAGTCTTGTTAAAAAACCTTCATTAAAGCAGATCAACACCCATATTAAGGAAAGATTGTCGAAATCACTTCCTTCCTTCTCCCGCTGGCGGGAGAGGGATAGGGTGAGGGTGGACTTCTAATATATCCCCCTCACCTTTGTCCTCTCCCCAGGGGGAGAGGAAATCAGAAGTGGTGTGTCCTCTCCCCATGGGGAGAGGAGATCAGAAGTGGTGCACTTTTAAAACTTAAAGAGTGCACTTTTAAATTTTAGCTAACAGGATTTTTTGGAGATCGAAATAGATGAGCAAAGAGGATAAAGACCATAACGAAAAGGAAAAACAGGGAGATCATGATGAAACTCCAATCGTTGGATCCTGTAATGTCTCTAACCCTTCCAACCATATAGGGTGCTACAAACAGACCGATACTTGAGAAGGTGGAGAGGATACCGAATCCAAGACCAATATTTTCTGGTTTCAATATTTCAGGGGGGAGGGAATAGACGGGAGAGGGGATAAGGGCGGAAAAGATTCCCATGGCAATTACGATAAAGAGAAAAGAGGAACTGAAATTGAAAAGAATTGTCAATAGGGAAAGAGCTAATCCTCCGATTCCGATGAGCCACTCCTGGTGTCTGAGTCGGTCCACCAGATGTCCTATCAGAGGGCTAAGAAAAAGAGATCCAAATAGGGGTATCCCGATGAGGTAGCCGCTATTTTCAAGGCTATATCCCATCTCGATAAAAAATGGAGGGGAGAAGGTGGCAAAGGAGACAAACCCTGCATTAAACCAGAGCCAGGAGAAGGAGATCCACAAGATGGGAGTCCCCATTTCTCTTAAAGATTTGAAGAACCTCGATGGTTTTGGGTTTTTCGCAAAAGGTCGTAAGGGGAGGCGGTAAAATATTAAGAAAAGTATTGAAGTAATGAGGAGGTAGATTGCTAACAATTTGATCGGAAAACGCCACCCCCAAAGATGGCCCATTTTCCCAAAAAGTCCAAAACAGATCACTGAACCCAGAGGTATACCTGTGTTATAAATTCCCATTGCAAACCCCAATTCTTTTCCTATAAACCATTGAGAAAGAAGTTTGGGAAGGAGGACAGAGAGGCAGAATGCACCTATTCCAGCAAAAATTCTACCTGTTCCCAAGACCCACAATTCATTGCCAAATCCTACCAGAAGAATTCCCACCATCATGAACAAGAAGCAGATGCCCCCAAGCGACCTCATCTCATAGCGGTCAGAGAGATAGCCTCCTAACAGGGATAGGAAGAGCCCTGGAAGGGCAAAAAGGCTCATCAGGAGGCTTGATTGGGCATAATTGAGTCGGAGTTCACTGGTAATCAAAGGTAAGATGGGAGGGATGGATTGAAAGAGAAAGGCAAAGGATAGAATGGATAAATAAACAATGATCAAGATTAACCAGCGTTCTTTATCCCTTCCTTTCAAAGTAATCTCCTTTTTTTCTGAAAAGAATAAGGGTCTTCAATAAACTCTCCCTTCTCAAGATATCTCCTGCAAGGTCTATCACTTTTTGAGATTGATCGATGATGGCTGTATCGCTTGTGGCAATAATGCCTTGAAACCCTATTAGGACCTTCTCCGGGACATCGACAGCCATCGCATCTCCTTGAAGACCTCCCTCCTTAAGCAAATCTCTGACTTCCATGGCCAGTATTCCACTTCTGCTGATCGGGGCATCAAAAAGGAAAAGGGTTTGTTGAGGTCTTATCCATCTTAACCTATCAAAGATCAATTGAAGGGCCTTTTCAGTCGTATCTGTCTTTTTAAAACTACCTGACACACCAGAGATATCTCTTGCAAATCCATCATCTCCAAGGATTAGAGGACGGCCCGAAAGTCCAGCCTCAATGGTAATTAAAACATTATATCCATCAATGGCAAGATTCTTATTTCGAACCTCATTGACCGATACAATCTTTTTCCTTCTTGATTTTGAGTCTTTGTCTGAAAAGACCCCTCGATGGAGGAGATGACGTTCATCCGATGTGAGTTGGTAACGATTTCCTACCAGTTCGAGAGAAGGCTTTCTCGGATACCCCCGATTGAGAAGATACCTGAAATCGATGGCGGCATCCTGAAGTTCTTTTGAATCCAACTTTCCACCAATCATTCGATCATTCCATTTCCTAATTGATATTGCTTAGAAAATAGCTTTTTAATTTACCCTTATCTTCCTTTCTTAAAAAGGGAATTTCCTTTAATTTCTTCAGAGGGAATGTCCCTTTTATTAATGAGAGCATAAAATAAATGACATCTTCCGGTCTGAACCCCTCACCTTAACCCTCTCCCCAACGGTTGGGGAGAGGGGAGGGTGAGGGGGAAATAATTGTAAAAAGAGATTTTCATTATTCGTGGGTGAGGCTCCGTCATGAAGAATTATTATATATAATTTCTTGAGGAAGTGAAAAGGAAATTGTTGAATGGCCTTCTGAAAATAATTTGATAAAATATTAAAAAGTAAGATAAAATATAGTTCAAAAGAATATGCCTTCTATATGTTTAACTTTAATTCGGAATCCCTCTATATTCCAGGAGCATCGGACCTATTACTTTATGAGATAGTAAAATTAGCCATGGCTGAAAATAAGAGATACATAAACTTAAGCCTTGTAATAAATCCTGGGATAACCTTTTTTAAAAAGAAGTGGGGGGAGTTCCATTTCTTCCGTATTCCTTCTGTGTGTATACGCCATCAAGGGAGGAGTTTTTGGATAGACTTCTTCAGAAACTTTAAAAAACCCTGATAATCCCCCTCAACCCCCTTTTAGAAAAGGGAGGTGAGGGGATTTTAAAGTTATTTTCAAAGCAAATGATTGAGAAATTCTTCAAAAAATTTATTAATCGAGGGAAGGGCAAGCCTTTTTCAGCCTGGCAGATTGAACTAACCACAAAATGTTCCCTCCGGTGTAAGATGTGCATTCGCTCGGAAACAGAGGATTGGGAATATAAGGATATGCCATTTGAGGATTTCAAAAAGATTCTTCCTTATCTTAGAGATGTTGAGAATGTTATTCTGGAGGGTTGGGGCGAATCATTGCTTTATAAAGATCTCATTGAGTGTATCAGATTGGTTAAAAAAGAAGGTTCTCAAGTGGGCTTTGTGACGAGCGGGAAGGGATTGAATGAGGATCGTGTTTCTGAACTCATCGAAGCAGGGCTTGACTTTATAGGTTTTTCAATTGCAGGGATCAAGCCCGAAACTCATGCGGGTATTCGGGTCAACTCCAATCTATCAGAGATTCTTAGCGCCATTCAATTCTTTACAGAGGAGAAAAGACGAAGGGGTATTGATCGGCCCAAAATGCATCTTGTTTTTCTTATGTTAAAAGATAATATCCGTGAGATCCCGGATCTACCTATTTTTGCCAAAGAAATAGGAATTAATGAAGTCTTTCTCATAAATATCATTCACATCACGAATCCATCTCTGAATGACCAAAAGGTATTTTCTTATGAAGAAGGAGAAAGCCATTTCGATCCCTTTCTGAAAGAAGCAGAAGCGAATGCTCGAAGATTAATGATCAAACTCAAAAGACCCGCTCTCTTTCCAATTGATGTCCCTATTTGTGAAGAGAACCCGCTTGAAAACCTTTATATCTCTGTAGATGGTGAGGTTTCGCCTTGTGTCTATCTCTATCCACCCCTTCCCTCGCCTTTTAAAAGGATCTTCTTTGATAGAGTGTACAGTGTAGAAAAACTGACCTTCGGTAACCTCTTTGAAGAATCCTTCTACAGGATTTGGAACAGCCAGAATTATCAAAGCTTCAGAAACTGTTTTATTGAAAGAAAAGAGAAATTGAGAGAATTGTATTTCTCGCCGGTAAATAGTTCAGAAAGAAGGGATTTTCGTAGCACCTTCCTTCAAGAGCCGCCAGAGGCATGTAAAACTTGTCATAAAATTCTCGGAGTTTAATTGACGAGCCCTTTTCTTAAAAAGTTTCAAAAAGGGTAGTAGCTAAAACTAAAAATGAAGGCCCCGGACAAGATTTGCCCAGAGCCTTCATAACTATGAGAGTTGGAAAACCTCTTCATTGTCCCGGAAAGAATGTGTAGCTGATAAAGATCAGTATTCCCAACAAAACAATGCCAAGGACGAGGCTCCACCCAATGAGTTTTTTCTCTATAGGAAGCAAGGGCTCAAATTCAATCTTCTTCATCTCTTCCGTTACTTTTGTTTGTTCAGGCATAAATACCTCCTTCCTTTTAGCTTCTCTGCAAAATGCAAAACTTAAAATTCATAATTTCCGACTCAAACTATTCTACCCAACCAGTGGTGGTTTTATTCCGTGAAAGAATATCCATGAAATGAACAGCCCTATCCAAATGATGAACCCAAAGAGACATAACAGATAAACGCCTGCTAATTTACCTATGCCTTCTTCCCACAGCTTCTTGAAATTAGAAACAACGCCAATGGTGAAAAAAGTCAGGGTAAAGAATATCCCTCTAAAAACATTTCCCTCGCCCATTGCCGCCTTTGCCTTACCCATCAAACCAGGAGAACCAAGGCTAATAAACAATATCACAAGGAATGTTATCACATAGCCAATAACGAATTTTGGGAATCTCTCCCATATTACACCCCCACCCACCTTCTCTCCAGGCCTTGCCTCAATCTTGGAAACCCATATCCATGCAAGGATGAATGCCCAAATACCAATAAAGATGTCAATGAAAACCTTTACTGTCGTGGCAGCTCCCATCATCCAGCCTTCCTTGTAATTAACACCACTGTTTGCCAGTGCCGTTGCTCTTATCAGAGAGTCAGTAATAGCGCCGCTTGCAACGGCTGCCCCATCTGTCTTAACTGCGAGACCCATCCACGCTCCTGCGACCATGGGCTCTTTCCAGAGGAAGGTGTTAGCGATAAAAGGAAGTATTAAGAGCTCAACCACTGCAAAGATAACAACCAAAGAAGACACCATTATAGGAACTACAGGTCTTGCTTTTATTGCTCCGCCAGTTGCTATTGCTGCCGACACTCCGCAAATAGATATGCCTGATGCAAGGGGTGCCGACCACTCCCTGCTAAATTTAAAATATTTCCTTGCAACGAGATATACAAGCGCCCAATAAATGAGATAGGCTTCAACAATGGCACATAATCCTCTGAACATCACCGCCGTTGCAAGGCCTAACTTCTCCGCTGCTATAACCCCCAAAAATCCACCAAGGATAACAATGGCGGTCTTGATATACAATTCAGGCCTTACAGCCTCCTTGATCGTCTCCGTGAATTTAGGGGAAAAATTACCTACCAACAAACCAACAACTAAGGCAACGATGAATCCTGCCTCCGGTGTCAGTT
>JBBIRM010000063.1:0-14951 GCA_037441765.1 Deltaproteobacteria bacterium
TTAAAATTGTTTTAGTGTTTTTAAAGCCCCGCCCTGTGGGCGGGGTTCTTTACTTAGAATCCTCCCTAACCCTAAATTCACTTTCCCATTGGGATAAACAGGAAATCCCATTTCCCTCACAATTTTAAGAGCTTGGCCTTTCTCTTCTTCTTCTTCTTCTGGGAATGAGATTAAATCAACAGAGAAAACCGTTTCTACTTTCTCTGAAATATCCTTCAATATTTGAAGAACGTCTCTAAGTTGATTGGGTTTCACTTCAAACTCTATTATGGCAGAAAGGACTTTTTCGTTTCTCAGTTCAGGTTTAATCTTACCGATTTTTACATCATCAAATAATAAAGTCACAGGATTCCTTGGTTCAAAAACAATTCCTTCCTCAGCCAAAGCCATGGCAATTAATTCAAGATCCTTCAGCCTTGCTCCCACTCCAGGGCGTCCAACCTCGACTCCCATTCCCCAAGAACCTCTTTTAAAACGGCCAGTGACCTCATTTGTCTTCATTTCCTCTGTTCCTCTACCTGGAACTCCAGTTTCTTTATGTTCTACCATGGGATCACTGAAAGCCCTGCGAACTACTCTTGGCCAATGAAGTTCGGGTAGATAGATGGCCTGGGGTTTACAGACCTGGGCTCTTAGGCAAACCCCACATTCCACACATTCATCCTCATCAATATTTGCCTTCTTTTTTTGTTTCCCTTCGTTATCAAATAACTGGATTGCACCGACTGGGCAATAACTCACACACCTTCCGCACCCTACACATTTTTCTTGATCGATACGCATTAAACCTCTTCCTTATATTTTACTCTTATAATTAAGATTCCTTTTTGAGAGCAGCCATTAGTTTCTGAAGTTCCCCTTCAATCATGTTGTAAGTATGCTGAGCTTCCGGGAACTTAGCGCTCCTTACATCATTGGCATAGGACTTTAAGGCTTGCAATGTTTCTTCTCCAAGGTTTGCATATTTTTTTACAAACTTTGGTGTAAATGCCTGAAATATTCCAAGAATATCGCTTACAATCATGAGCTGGCCATCTGCATCGATTCCTGCCCCTATGCTATAGACAGGAATTTTTAATTCATCCCTTATAATTTTACAGACTTCAGGCGGTACTGCCTCTACTAAAAGAGCAAAAGCCCCTGCTTGTTCAATTGCCCTGGCATCTTCGATTAACTCAAGGGCAGACTCTGCGGTTCGGCCTTGGGCCTTAAACCCCCCGAGTTGGCCTGAACTTTGAGGGGTTAAACCAATGTGTCCCATTACTAACATGCCACCATCTGCAATTGCTTTGATTTGAGGGCAGACCCTTCGACCCCCTTCAAGTTTGATTGCGTCAACCCAGGCTTCTTTAAAGAACCTTCCTGCATTACGAATAGCCTCCTCACAATTGACCTGATAGGAAAGGAAAGGCATGTCCCCAATCACAAAAGTATTGGGAGCACCACGACGGACCGCTTCTGAATGCCAGATACACTGATCCATCGTTACAGGAATTGTGCCTTCATAGCCATAGATGCACATTCCAAGTGAATCACCAACCAAAATCATATCCATATCCGCCTGCTCGGCAAATTGGGCTGTCCAATAATCATAAGCGGTGATCCAGACCGCCTTCTTTTTTGATAATTTCATCTCTTGGAGATCAAAGCGGGTTAGCTTCCTCTTCACGTCTCCCTACCTCCTTTTGGTTTTAGAAATATGAATTGGTGGATCGGACATTCCTTTAAGAAGGTTTTATAATTTCTTGATTATTTTTTTCTCTTTTGTTTTTTGCTCCTGGTCGTGATAGTACTTCTGAATTGCTCTTTGAATATCTAAGATATGCCTCTTCATATATAGAATCGCCTTTGATCGGCTTCTACTTTTAATGGCTTGATAGATATTTTTATGAAAATTTAAAGACCTCTCTAACATATAGGGCAATAGACGAAAGGATTCCCGCATATACTGTTCCATAAAACCCCGGATGGTCACAAAGAGGTTTATGAGGAAACGGTTATGGGAGGCCTTGGCAATCAAGAAGTGTAAGGCAACATCCTGTTCAATATAATCGTCAATTCTTCCTTCCTTAAGAGACTGGACCATTTCTTTGATCAGAAGGCCCATCTCGTTAATCTGCTCCTGGGTTACATTCTTTACAGCCAGTTCAATCGTTCCGATTTCTATATATTGCCTCGCCTCAATTAACTCAATTGTTGCCTCTTTATCAGAGATAAGGGGAGGAGTAAGGTGTTCAGTGAAGAGGGCAGGAATACGGGAGCGAAGGACAGTTCCATAGCCAGGTCTCTGTTCAATCACCCCGATTCGAGTTAAAGTGCTTAATGCCTCCCTGAGAGAGGTACGGCTAACCCCTAACTGTGCAGCGAAAGTGTTTTGATTTGGCAACTTGTCACCTTCCTTGATTTCCCCGCTCTTAATCATCCGCTTTATTTCTTCGATAACCGAATCGGCCAATTTTCTCTTATTAATGTATGCCATAGTTTTTAATCCTATGATATGATCTTCATATCAAATTATTAACTATTTGTCAAGAAAAAATTCCATGAAATGAATAGATTTTTTCTTAAACGATTGTTGGCAATTTAAAATTAAAAGGCCCACATTCTAAGGGTTCAATTTCTTATTAAAAAACATATACTTATGGTTTAAAAAAAGGTCTTGACAAAGCGATTCTAAGTTTGGTAAAAAATAAAGGTCTTTTTAGGGGGGTCCTCCTCTAAATCTTGAGGAAAACAAGGAGGTCGTTGTGGAAAAAGACTATTTTAATATCTTAATCTTTGGCCATAAAACCTCCAAGACCCGAAGTTTTAAAGTCCAAAGAAAAACTGTTAAAATTGGTCTCTACCTCATTGCCTTTACTTTTTTATCTTCGATTTTCTTCTTCTGTGACTACATTCAGATTAAAAAGAAGGAGTTTGAATTGAACAGACTCCGTCAGGAGAATAAGGCCCAGAAATCCCAAATTCATTTTTTCTCCGCAAGAATTGAAGACTTAGAAAGACAGTTATCGAAACTGAAGGATTTTGATAGAAAGATACGGATCCTGGCAAATTTAGAAAAAGGACAGGAGGCGTCTTCTCTTTTAGGTATGGGGGGGCCATCTCCTTCTGATATTCGAGAAAAGTTGAAGGCTGAGCAAGATGAGAAGGGTTTGATTGAACAGATGAGAGGAGATGTAGAAAGGCTAAAATCAGAAGCCCTTCATAGAGAAGAAAGCCTTTCCGAACTCGAAAGGCTACTGCAAACAAAAAAGGATGTACTGGCCCATACCCCCTCGATCTGGCCAGTGATGGGTTGGGTTACATCTGGTTTCGGTTTCAGGACCAATCCTTTTACAGGTTTGACCCAGATGCACGAGGGGATTGATATTTCAAACAGGGTTGGAACCACTATCGTTGCACCCGCCGATGGAATCATTTCAGATATCGGAAATGACTGGGTCCATGGAAGGATTCTTGTGATCTCGCATGGATATGGAATGACCACTCGCTATAGCCATCTGAATAAGGTGTTGGTAAGGGTAGGCCAGAAGGTAAAAAGAGGGGACAAGATTGCTGAAGTAGGAATGAGCGGAAAGACCACTGGTCCTCATCTTCATTATGAGGTGAGGTTAAATGGGATTCCGGTCAACCCGATGCGATATATTCTCAATTAAATTCTTTTCAGAAATGACCAAGGCCCGATGAAGGTAGCCTTCATCGGGCTTTTTTATGAGTTGAAACTGGTTTTTATAAATTATATAATTTTTTATTATTCGATAATTCTATTAAAGGCGGATTGAATTTATATGATAGGAACCTTGATCAAAAAGATCGTTGGAAGCAAGAACGAAAGAGAATTAAAGAGAATCCAACCCATTGTCCAGAGGATCAATCAACTGGAGGCAAAGATTCGTCCTCTAAGTAACGATCAACTCAGGGCAAAGACCTCTGAATTCAAAGAACGAATCGCTCACGGAGAATCTCTCGACGAAATCCTTCCAGAGGCATTTGCCGTGGTCCGAGAGACAGCGAGACGAACCTTAGGAGAACGCCATTACGATGTTCAGTTGATTGGTGGAATTGTTCTTCATGAAGGAAAGATTGCAGAGATGGCAACCGGGGAAGGAAAGACCCTGGTTGCCACACTACCTGCTTATCTGAACGCACTTACAGGTGAAGGCGTCCATATTGTTACGGTCAATGACTATCTGGCAAAAAGGGATCGAGAGTGGATGGGAGTAATCTATCGATTCCTTGGCCTTTCTGTGGGAGTGATTGTCCATGAGATGAATGATCGGGAACGAAAACAGGCCTATGATTGTGACATCACCTATGGAACAAACAATGAGTTCGGGTTTGATTACCTCAGGGATAATATGAAGTTCAGCCTCGAAGATTATGTCCAGAGGGAGTTAAACTATGCTATTGTCGACGAGGTGGATAGCATTCTGATTGATGAGGCGAGAACTCCCCTGATCATATCAGGTCCTGCAGAAGAATCGACAGACAAGTATTATAAGATAAACCGCATCATCCCCAATCTCAAACAGGGAAGAGATTATCAGATCGAAGAGAAGAGCCATACTGCCTTCTTAACGGAGGAAGGGGTGGCTCATGTGGAGAAACTTCTTCATATTGAAAACCTTTATGATCCCCGAAACATTGAAATCCTTCACCATGTCAACCAGGCGTTAAGGGCCCATACCCTTTTTAAAAGAGATGTGGATTATGTGGTCAAAGATGGCCAGGTCATAATCGTTGATGAGTTTACAGGTAGGCTTATGCCAGGTCGAAGGTGGAGCGACGGGCTTCATCAGGCAGTAGAGGCCAAAGAGAATGTGAGGATTGAGAACGAAAATCAGACCTTAGCGACCATTACATTCCAAAATTATTTTCGGATGTTTAAGAAATTGGCAGGGATGACCGGGACTGCGGATACAGAGGCTGCAGAATTTCGAAAGATTTATAACCTCGATGTGGTCGTCATTCCAACCAACATGCCTCTTATCCGGACCAATTATTCTGATGTCATCTACAAAACAGAACAGGAGAAGTTTAAAGCTGTGGTCAGAGAGATCGAGGAACTCCACAAGTCGGGTCGGCCTGTTCTGGTTGGCACCATCTCCATCGAAAAGTCTGAGAGATTGAGCCAGATGCTAAAAAGGCGGGGAATCCCACACAATGTCTTAAATGCAAAGCACCATGAGAGGGAGGCCGAGATCATTGCTCAAGCAGGAAGGGTAGGGGCGGTGACCATCTCCACCAATATGGCTGGAAGGGGAACCGATATCCTACTCGGAGGGAATCCAAAATTTCTGGCGAAAACAATGGTGGAGGAAGGGGCAAGCCAAGAGGAGTTGGAAAAGGCTTATGAGAAGGCGATGAACATTTGCCAAAAGGAGAAGGAGAAGGTTATCCAGTTGGGTGGACTTCACGTGTTAGGCACTGAGCGACATGAGGCCAGAAGGATTGATAATCAGTTAAGAGGGAGGGCTGGAAGACAGGGCGATCCCGGTTCTTCACGTTTTTATCTATCTCTGGAGGATGATCTCTTAAGAATTTTTGGCTCAGAGAGAATTTCACACATCATGGATCGTTTGGGGATGGAAGAGGATCAGCCCATTGAGCATCGTCTTGTCACCCGGGCAATTGAGAATGCTCAGCGAAGGGTAGAGGCCCAACATTTTGAGATCAGAAAACACCTCTTAGAATATGACGATGTTATGAATAAACAGAGGGAGGTGATCTACTCCCAGCGAAGGGAGGTTCTGGCCAGCGATAATTTAAAAGAGACTGTGATGGAGATGCTGGAGGAGCAGGTTGAAAATATTGTAGATATTTATGCTGACGAAAAGATTCATCATGAGGATTGGGATCTGAAAGGGCTTCAGGATGCAATCTATCAACAATTCTCCTTCAGGTGGCCACTTCCTCCTCAAAGCCATGATGATTTGAATCGAGAGCGATTGAAGGAGGCCCTCCTCCAGAATGCAAAAGAGGTTTATCAGAAGAAGGAAGAGACATTTGGGGAGGATATGCTTCGCTATCTGGAAAGGGTGATTATGCTCCAGTCGATCGACCACCACTGGAAAGACCATCTCCTTGGCATTGACCAGCTGAAGGAGGGCATCGGGCTGAGAGGATATGGCCAGAAAGACCCAAAGATCGAATATCAACGGGAAGCATATCAGATGTTTCTCGAAATGCTTGATCGGATTAAGAAGGATACACTCCAGAAACTCTTTGCCATTCAGATTGCCAGAGAGGAGGTAAAAGAGATACAGACTCCCCGAAAACAGACCTTCATCATGAGCCGTGGGGAGATCCAGCCAAACCGAGCAAGTGAGGGAGAAGAGGGCAGACCTGCAACTGTTCGCAGGGAGGGGAGAAAGATTGGCCGAAACGATCCCTGCCCCTGTGGAAGCGGTAAAAAGTATAAGAAGTGCTGTCTATTGAAAGAAGAAGCCAGAGCCTAAAAGAGAGGGATCATGAATCCTTATGGGTTCGAGATTAATGGTTATCTTTTTTCCGGAATATCAGCAGGAATAAAAAAGGACGGAAAGAAGGATCTGGCCCTAATCTACTCTGAAGTGCCCGCACAGGTCGCAGGGCTCTTTACGACGAATCGAGTAAAGGCTGCCCCTGTCTTGATCGATTTAAAAAGAATTAGGCAAGGTCTCTGTCAGGCTATTCTGATAAACAGTGGAAATGCCAATGCCTGCACAGGACCGCAGGGGTTGGAAGACTGCCAAACCTTATCTTCTACTCTATCAAAAGAGTTGAAGATTTCTCCCAAACACATCCTTTTATCCTCGACAGGGGTCATTGGAATTCCCCTGCCTGTTAAAAAAGTTGTAAAAAAAATCCCAGAACTGGTGAGAGGCCTCTCCCGAGATGGATGGATGAATGTGGTTGAGGCAATTATGACTACAGATACCCGGCCTAAGATGGAAATGGCAAGCTGTAGGATTAAGGGTAGAGAAGTCAAACTCTGCGGGATGATTAAAGGAGCAGGAATGATTCATCCCCATCTTGCAACCATGCTCTCCTTTCTTGTTACGGATGCAAATATTAGGGCCTCTCTTCTTCAAAAAATGCTAAGGGAGACGGTAGAGGGATCTTTTAATCGAATCACGATTGATGGCGAGACGAGCACAAACGATACTGTCTTGCTCTTAGCAAATGGAAAAGCAGGTCATCCTCTTTTAGATCGGATGAACCGAGATGCCCAAGCATTCAAATCCATACTTTTTAAAGTCTGTCAGAAGTTAGCAGAAGACCTTGTAAGGGACGGTGAGGGGGCAACAAAGTTAATAGAAATTGTTATTCAGGGAGCAAGAAACCAGGAGGATGCGCAAAAAGCTGCCTTTGCAATTGCCCACTCACCATTGGTAAAAACCGCCTTCTTCGGGGAGGATGCGAATTGGGGAAGGATTCTATGCGTCCTGGGTTACTGCGGTGCCCGAATCGATCCAAACCGGGTAGACATTTTCTTCGATGAGGCCCCAGTTGTAAGAAACGGAATTGGAGTGGAGTCCCTTTTAGAGAGAAAGGCCGAAAATGTGCTTAAGAAAGATTCATTTAAGGTCATTGTCGATCTTCATCAAGGAAAAGGCCAGTTTTCAGTCCTAACCACTGATCTTTCCATCGATTATGTCAAAATCAATGCTTCCTATCGCTCATAGGTGGATAAATGGGGTCAGGCAATTGTGATAAAGGATTGATTTCCTTTCAGAACCTAAAAATTTCGATATTTGTTGGTAACCGGAAGCCTTCGATCCTTTCCTAAGGCACGGTGAGTGATCTTAACGCCCGGAGGGCTTTGCCTTCTCTTGTACTCATTTCGGTCCACCATTTGAATTACTTCTTTTACCATCCCTTCTTCAAATCCCATCTTAACAATCTCTTCGAGATCTTTATCCTCTTCCACATAGGCCTTAAGAATAGGGTCGAGAATCGAGTAGGGGGGGAGAGAGTCCTCATCCTTTTGATTCGGCCTCAGTTCTGCAGAGGGTGCTTTTGTAAAGATACTTTTTGGAATGATCGCTTTTCCTTCTTTTTGATTTTTATATTGAGCCAATTCGTAGACCAATGTTTTTGGGACATCCTTGAGAACAGCATAACCCCCTGCCATATCCCCGTAAAGGGTGCAGTAACCCACACTCATTTCGCTTTTATTGCCTGTGGTCAAAACCAGCCAGCCAAATTTGTTGGAAAGGGCCATCAGGATATTTCCTCGGATTCGGGCCTGGATATTCTCTTCAGTGACATCTGACTTCAATCCTTTAAAAAAAGGGGAGAGGGTTTTGAGGTAGGATCGGAATATGTCAGTAATTGGGAATGTGAGGAATTTGATGCCAAGATTTTTTGCTAAAAGTTTAGCGTCCTCCAGCGATTGTTTAGAGGAATATTGAGACGGCATGGCTACACCCACCACCCCACTGCTTCCAAGGGCATCGACAGCAATGGTTGCGGTAAGTGCCGAATCAATTCCACCGCTTAAACCGATCAGGACCTTTTTAAATCCATTCTTTCGGATATAGTCTCCAGTGCCAAGGACCAGGGCTTTGTAAATTTCTTCCAGGTGATTAAGGGGTTTCGTCTCTCTTTTTGGAAGAGGAGGTTTTTTTCTCATTGAGTGATTTGTGGGAGGGAGATCGATTCTCTTAAGGCCTTTATCCTCTTCGGCCAACCTCTCTCTCCTTATCCTTGGATCGTGGAGACGCATTCGGAAAACCGCTTCCATATCGAGGTCAGCCAGTACCAGGTCCTCCTCAAATTGCTTCCCTCTTGCAACCAATTCTCCTTTTTGGTCAAAGATCAGGCTACCGCCATCGAAAACCAGTTCGTCCTGTCCCCCAACCAGATTGCAATAAGCAACGATGGCCACATTATCCGAGGCCCTTGTAGAAACCATCTTTTCTCGAAAAGCAGACTTCCCAGCATGAAAAGGAGAGGAGGAGATATTGACAATTAATTCTGCTCCTCCAAACAAAGTCTGAGCACGGATGGGGTCTCCTGGATACCATAGATCTTCACAGATGCTTGGGCCAATGGGAATGGAGTTGAGTGTAAAGATAAAATTTTCTGTTCCAACGTGAAAGTAACGATCCTCATCAAAAACCCCATAGTTCGGAAGAAATCTTTTGCAATAGGAATCCACCCATTTGCCATCATGGAGTAAAGCGGCAGCATTATAGATATCTTCTTTCTTGTCGACAAAGCCAACGAGAACCGTGATAGATGTGGTTGCTTTGGCAATCCTCTTGATTGCCCTTAGGTTGGCTTCAATAAACTTGGGCATGAGCAGGAGGTCTTCAGGGGGATATCCAGTCACCGCCATCTCTGGAAAAGCGAGAAGGTCCGCTCCCATCTTTTTCCCCTTTGAGATGTAATCGAGAATCTTTTTAGTATTTCCTTCTATGTCTCCTACGGTTGTATTGATCTGACAAAGACCGATTCGAAGCGTTCGCATACCCACCTCTCAAAACAGTAAAGCGAATGGCGTGAAGGGAAACTTTTTATCCTTCTTTTGTAACCCACACCTTTTTTTTGATATTGTACCTTTCCATTTTCCCGCGAAGGGTACTCCGATTAATGCCTATGAGTTGAGCCGCCTGGGCCTGGTTTCCATTAGTCCTTTTAAGGGCACGGATGATTAATTCTTTCTCGATCGTGGAGATCATGTCAAGATCTTGCCTTATTGATAGTTCTTTAGAGAGTTCATCAAAGAGGATGTCCAATAGTTCTTCCCTCCCCTTTTTCAGGCGTTCCTCTTCTATCTCTCTTCTCTCCGATACCCTTTCAAAGAGAAGATGGTCTTCTGTGATCCATTCGCCCTGACATAATATCATTGCCCTTTTGAGGACATTCTCCAGTTGGCGGACATTCCCTGGCCATTCAAAGAAGACCATTTTTTCCATTGCCGAAGAAGTAATTCCAGAGATTTCTTTTCCCAATTCTTTATTGAACCTTTTTAAAAAATAGGAGATCAGTTCAGGAATATCCTCTTTCCGTTCCCTCAAGGGAGGTAAGAATATGGAAACGACGTTGAGTCTATAGTAGAGGTCTTCTCTAAATTGACCTGCAGAAATTGCTCCTTCTAAATCTTTATTGGTTGCAATGATAAACCGGACATCCACACTGATCGTTTCCATCCCCCCCAACCTCTCAAAGCGTTTCTCCTGGAGGACACGCAGTAATTTGGCTTGGGTGGAGAGGGACATATCTCCAATTTCGTCAAGAAAGATGGTCCCTCGATTACACTGTTCCAGTTTCCCTATTCGCATGGAAGTGGCTCCAGTGAAAGCCCCTTTCTCATGACCAAATAGTTCGCTTTCGAGGAGGGTATCTGGGATGGCTGCGCAATTGACAGGTAGGAAAGGTTGATTGGAACGAAGACTGTGGTGGTAGATGGCCCTGGCAATCAATTCCTTCCCTGTCCCACTCTCTCCTCTCAAAAGGACTGTTACATCACTCGGGGCGACCTGGCCAATAATCTTATAGACCTCCTGCATCTTAAGGGAGGAGCCAACAATCCGTTCTTCCTCTCCGCCAGGTTCGCTCAGAGTGCTATAAGTAACCTCCTCTTTCATCATCCTTCTTAAGGAGATGGCCTTCTTTATAAGTTCCTTCATCTTAGGAATAGAGAATGGTTTCAGAATATAATCGAAAGCCCCATATTTCATAGCCTCGATAGCAGTCTCAGTGGTGCCATAGGCAGTCATAAGGATGACCAGGGATTTAGGGTCGATCATCTTCATCTCCCGTAATACATCCAATCCACTTCTGCCAGACATTTTGATATCCATCAGGACAAGGTCAGGAGGATTTTCCCTGAACCGATCAAGGGCCTCCTCCCCACTCTGTGCGGTCAGGATATAAAACTGGTCCTCTAACATCCGTTTTAAGGAATATCGGATAGATTTATCATCATCAACGATCAAAAGAGTCTGCATATCACCTTTTTCGAATTACGTTAAAGGGTAAACAATGAACCGTTTAATCTCAATGGTTTATCATTCACTGTAAATAGGAAGCCAGATCGTAAAGATAGTTCCTTTACCCTGTATGCTTTCCACATCGATCCTTCCATAGTGCTGGTCAACGATTCGATGGGCAATGGAAAGACCGAGACCCATCCCTCCTTCTTTTGTTGAAAAGAAAGGGTCAAAGAGTTTACTCATATTTTCTGGAGGGATCCCCACCCCAGAGTCACGGATGGAGACATGGACCCACCCACCATTGTCAGATTTTCCACTGGTGAGCGTCAGATGGCCACCCTCAGGCATAGCCTGAATAGCATTTAGCAATAGGTTAAGAATGGCTTGTCTTATCTGCTCACTGTCTATTGTGATTTTAGGGAGGGGTTGAAATTCCATTTTAATAACAATATTTTGTTTTTCAATCTGAGGCTTGAGTAATTGGAGTGTCTCTTCAAAGAGAGAAAGTAGGTCTGTTTTCTCCATGTGTGGTGGAGAGGGTTTTGCGAACCGTAGGAATTGATCCACAATCTGGTTAACCCTACGAAGTTCCTCTTCAATTACTTTGAGATCCTCCTTTTGGGGGATTTCAGACGGAAGATTTTCAGCAAGGGAATGGACCAAAATATTGATGCTGGTCAATGGGTTACGAATTTCGTGGGCAATGCCTGCTGAAAGTTGTCCCAAAGCAGCCAACTTTTCAGACCGAATTAATTGGGCCTCTGTCTTTTTTAGGTCAGCGGTTATTTTTTGAATTTTTTCTTCCATCTGTAGGCTAAAGGTTTTAAGCTCCTGATAAATGAATGCATTTCGAATGGCAAGTCCCGCCTGCTGGGCAAAGACCATCAAGGCCTCAAGGATTTCCTTTGAAATATTCTTATTGGGTTCAACATAGTCTGCAGCGATTGCCCCCAATGCCTTTTCTTTAGTCAGTATGGGAATGACGATAAAGGAATGGAGGTTGAATTTTTTCTTCAAAATTGGATTGACCCTTGGATCTTTTTCTGCATCAGGAATGACAAAAGGCCTTTTTTCAAAAATTGAGCGGGCCAATACACTGTCTTCGGGGTCCAATGGAAGGGTTATCCCTTGGATCCTCTCCTCATCAATTCCCACGGCCATTTTACATTCAAGTCGGTTCATCTTTTCATTGACTAAATAGAGGCGAGCCCGATCGAATCCAATGTTTTTGGTCACCCCTTCTAAGACAAGCCTGAGGATTTCCTCAATGTCAAGCGTCTCCGTCAGACCGGAATTTTCAATACAGACTGCAGCTTGATTGGCTATGGTCGTAAGGATCTCCTCTTCGCTTTTCGTAAAGGAATGAGGATGAGAGGTATAACAATTGATTACTCCAATTACCCTTTCCTTGATACACATTGGAACACTGAGCATAGAGACAAGCCCTTCCCTTTTTGCAAGTTCCTTTTCTTTATAAAGAGGTTCTTTGAGGACATTGAGGACTGCCATGGGTTTATTATGTAGGGCCACATAGCCCACAACCCCCTCACCCATCGAAAGGCTTCGTTCCTTTAGATATTCTTTGCTAAGGCTCTGGGTGGCTTTTAATTTCAATTTTTGATCCTTCTCATCCAGAATCCATAGGGAGCATATCTTTGAGTTCATCACCCTTGCAGTCACCGTAACGATCAACCGAAGGACGTCTTCCAGATAGAGACCCGAGGTAATGGCCTTGCTGATCTCAAGAAGCGCATTGATCTCCCTGGCATCTGTTCTTTTATCTTGAGTTGGAGTCATTTTTTTTCTTATCATAATCGAAAAACTCACTTTTGCAAATAAAAAAGGGATACCAGGTCTACCCCGGTATCCCTTTGGACTCATCAATTGGCTTCAGCCCAAGATCCTTTCCACTTCTTCTCGATCGCAATCCATGACATAAGGGATACCTGACATTTCTGCCGCCTTCCTGGTTAAGGCAACGAGATCCCCTCTCGAAATATATTTCAAGGCAAACTTTCTTGCCCCGGCCATCAATTGCTGTAGCCCAGCATTAAGTCGATCGAAATAGGTGATCATTCCAATCGCTCCAGTGGGGATTTGTTCAAAATCCTTTCCATATTTATCCTTCAATTTGGCTGCCAGAACAAAAACATGCTCCACATCTTTTCCAAATTTGGCAATGTCAGCAGGTACTTTCCCTTTTTTGATCATTTCCCCCACTGTGTTTCCAACCATGGCAGCGGTCATCGAAGCCCTTCCGAGGCAGGTTGCCTTGATATAGGGAGCAGCCAAGGCGATTGCTTTGAAGATATGATCCTCCAGGGCAAGTCCCCCTGCGATTGCACAGGATGGAATAAATGCCCCTTTCTGTTCCAGGCGTTTCAGATATTGATAGAGGAGACTTTCAAGATAAACGGTTGGGATTCCCCATTCATTCATCATCCTCCAGGGGCTCATCCCAGTTCCTCCTCCTGCGCCATCGACCGTGAGGAGGTCTATCTTTGCATCAGAGGCATATTTGACTGCACGTGCAAGGTCAGCAGGCCGATAAGCCCCGGTTTTTAAAGAGATGTATTTGGCCCCAATCTTTTTTAACCTTTCCACTTCTTTGTGAAAACCTTCTTCATCGACCATCCCTAATCTGGAATGACGTTCAAATTCTTTAAAATCTCCTTGTTTGAATGCCTCCTGGATAACAGGATCTTCAGGATCGGGGATGACAATATATCCACGACTTTTAAGTTGAAGGGCTCTCTCTAAGGATGGAAGCTTGACTTCACCCCCAATATCTTTTGCCCCTTGCCCCCATTTGGGCTCAATGATCTGGACTCCCAATTTCTCAACAACATATTCGGGAACGCCCAGCCGTCCATCTTCCACATTATATTGAACGACGATTCCCCCATATCCATCATACCATTTCTGAAAAGTTTTAACCCGGCGCTCCATCTCTGGTGATCGAACGACATGACCATTTTTAAATTCTGCATTTGGGTCCATTCCACAAACATTCTCACCAACAACGACAAGGGTACCTGATATTGCGGCTGCTGTTGCCATAGATTCCCAATGGATTCGAGCAATATCCGTTGAACCTAATGCCCCTGTAAAATAAGGTACCTTCAATTTGATCTTTGAAGTCGCTCCAATCTCTGTGGATACATCCACAGCAGGGAAGGTTGCATGATCTGAATCAGCAGGAACACCCACTGCCCCCACACATGTCCCTTGAATGTTGAAATGGGAAAAGTCGATGGGGTAATCCTTTTCAGCCCCTGCTGTAATTTTGGAGAAGGGTTGGGGGTAGAGAATCTCCCTTCCTCTTAAGGCAGATCGGCCTACCTCACAGGGACCAGGACATCCGTCTAAACAGGTGACACAGATTCCTGAGATAGGGGCGGGCTCAACTCGATTTTTAGTAAAGGTCGCTGGGCTTCTATTAGGTTTGGTGAAAGTCATTTTTACTCCTCCTCCTAAAATATATTTGTAAATAAAAAGGCGCCAAATTTCTTTGACGCCTCCGTCACTCATCCAACATTGGATTAAAAAAAGGGGCTCTTTCCCAATGACGCCCCTGTCATTAATACGCCCTCGTATTGAGAATATTTTTTAATATATAAAGAGATTTTTGTCAAGAAAAAAATTTGAGAGTTCTGAAAAAGTCCTTCAAAGACTGGGGAGAGGGGTAAATTCATAGCAAATATGTTTAGATATTTTAAAAATTAAGATATATGAGAATTTAAAAGTAGGGAAGCCTTTAGGCCTGCATCATTCATTTTAAAGCAAGGCTGAAGCCTTGCCCTACAAAATTCTTTATAAAATAAGCACTTGAACCCTGAAATACTTCAATCCTCTTTTTAATGGGTGGATAAAATAAATGATATCTTAATGAAGGTTTGGCAAGCCACAAGGGCTTGCCCTACGAGAGGGTTTAGCAAGCCATAAGGGCTTGTCCTACGAGAAATTAAACAAATCTCAAACGTAGGGCAAGGGCTTGTCCCTTGCCTCATTTGTTTTCATTTCTTA
>JBBIRM010000064.1:0-14022 GCA_037441765.1 Deltaproteobacteria bacterium
TACCATCTCCTTAGATGAAATCTCTTTCATAAGACATTCTATTAACCGACCCGCTATATAAGATTTTTGGAGATATCCCTGCCCGATTCATATAATCCCCCCTTAAGTGAAGGATTACACCTTTTCAGGGCCTCTTGGTGTGCCTCCAGATAATAATCAATTTCCTCTCTTAACTTCCTTGGAAGCGTTTTATTCTTTGGAAATTCTTCCTCAAGCCTTGAAATGGTCGTTTGTAAAGATTGAATCACTCCATTCCAAAATTCTTCTAATTCAACGTCTCCATTAAACCGAATCACACCGTCGCGATATTCAAACTCCCCTGCAAAGGGATCGAGGAATGGAAACTCTTCCGATCGTTCAATCAAAGACCTCTTAAATGCCCTGAGAAATATTTCCCTCTTATGCGTTAGGTCCTCCGTAACCTTCTCTAAATAAAAAAATAAATCCTGAAGGATAGATATAACTTCATCAATTTCTTTGCTTTCCTTTTTGACCAACCCCTCTTCTTTTAAAACCTCTTCGCAAGTTCCCTTCGATACCTTCTTTTGAACTTCCCCATGGGTCCTGTAAACATTAAAGATTAACCCCTGTTTATTGGCACTTTCAACTAAGGTTGGAATCGATTTTCGACCAAAAATCGAAGGCCCAGACTCTGGTGTGATAAACATTTCAACGGGCTCTCCCCCTTCGAGGAAAAGAACTCCTAAGGGCCGATTCTCTTTAGTGAGAATCTCCATAAAACCATTATGTCCGTCTTCTTTCAATTTGACCAAAAGACGATCCATTCGAGCAAAATCTGTGGAGAGTCCCTGGTAAATCATCTCGTACTGAAGATTTTTTGCCACAATGGCCACCTGTTCGGATAAGAATTTATAAACGTGAAGGATCCCATCCTTCTGATTAGAAAGACTTAAAATCAATTCTAAGGCCTCCTGTCCGATGGTCCTTTCTGTTCCATCCTTGTTCTTTATCTCCGCATTGATAACCTCTCCAGTTTTGATGAAGATTGTACCGCTCTGATCGTGAAACTCTGCCTCTATCATCCCGCTAAACCCCTCCAGTTTAAGGGTTGAAATCAAAGCAGGGAGATTTGTATAGGCAGTCGATAGGTTTTGATGTCTTGCCTCTCCCCTTGGAAATATCATCTCCTCCTCCCTCATTGCCTCACACTTAATAGAAATCTCATCATTTCCTCTTTTGCAATCGTTCGATCGCTGCCTTTACGCTGATTTGCATTCTTTCAATGGATTCTACCAACATACCAATCTCCCCAGTTGCTTTAATCTGAATGGGTGTATCCAATTCACCCATACTTATTTTGTCTGCGATTTCGGAAAGCTGCCGAATGGGTCGTATGATTGAACGGGAATAAAAGAATATGATCATCAGGAGAATGACGACAACCGCAATAATGATTAAATAGAATATCTGAACTTTTAACTCATATGTTTCTAAATATCTCGATTCGATGGATTTCATTCTAATTTCAAGGGCCTTTGCAGGTTTTGAGAACTCATCGATATAGGTGGTTGCCGCCACAATGAGGTCGGTATCTTTGACAGGTGCTAAATACATATATTTTGGTCTAATCTTTCCATCCGCATCTTTCCAATCATAATAACCCCAGGCCGGGCCTTTCAGGCTTGCTTCAAGGATCTTCCAGAACGCAGGAAGCTTGGGTGCAAGTTCATGTAAATCCATCCCAACAATTTGAGGGTTCACGTGGAAGTAGTTGATTCCTCTATTGTCGTGGACAGCGGTGTAACCCGTTTCTCCAACCTTCTGAACTGCAATGGACTTAAGCCAAGGGTCTTTGAGAAGATCTTCCCTTTTCATCTTGGGATGTGATTTTATAAAAATCTCCATCTGGCCTGCAACATCTATTGCTTTCTCTTTGATCATCTTCTCCCCTAATCGGTTTAGCGCTACCTTCGCCTCATTGGCAGAGATTTTGCTTAAATCCCTTAGGCTCTCCTCTCCAATACTTTTAATGCTTTCCATGCGAACCCCTCCGAAATCCAGGCCATAAAAGATCAATGCCCAAATGAGGAAGAAGGCTATAAGAATTGGTATAAAAACCCCCAGGATCAATTTTGTTAACATCCCCATACCCAGTTTCTTCTTTCCCATAAGGTCCTCCTTAAAATTTTAATCTAAATTTACTCTCTCCACTAATCCTTCCTCTCTCGTCAGATGGAGGGTTTCCTTCATCACCTTCAAAAAAGCCCTCCTCTTCTCTTCATTTGGGATCTCCTCTCCAATCGAATCTATGAAGGCTAACCACTTATCCTGAGGAAAGGATTTTGGGGTCTCTCCAAATTCTGTAAGTTTATCTTCGATAATGAAAGGAGCAACTGGCCCCATCACCCTCTTTAACTCGATCTCAAGAGTAAGAAAAAGATTTTCTCCTACCAGTTTTTTCTTTACGGGCTTAGGTTCTACTCTCTCCAAGAGGCCTTCCTGGACCATATGGTAGATAATCTTTCCTGTTTTAAAGTGATCCCATTGAAGGGTCTTGGATATTTCAGAAATAGGTCTTGCCCCATTACATAAGGCCAAAACATTCCACTGGTCTGCACTGATATTTCTATCCCCAGGATTTTTTTGTAAAGAAAGTCGGAAAACCGTATAAGGAGAAGCAATCATCTCCTTAATTTTTTCCCACTCTTCTTTTCTTGACGACCAATTTAGAAGTAACTGTTCCGTAGGTGGCGAGATGGTCCTTTCCGGAGGTGGGACATCTGGTTCAAAGGTGATCTTCCCTGATTTCCATCCCATGATCGTATAAAAGGCAAATTCTCCAGTAGAATCTTGGGTCCTGGCATGAACAATATTGCCCAACTCTAAATAAATCTCTCCCTTCTCCTTTCCTCTTAGGACAAGTACACCTGTCTTTTTTCCATCTAATAGGGGTCTAAAAATATCGAAAAGTTTTACCTGGGAGAGATCTCCTAAAAAAATTTCTGCCATAGATCATTTTTAAATAATTACGCTATGTTAAAAGATTCCGATTGAAGTATAATAAAATAGATTATAAATGGCAAGGGGAAAATGCTTACGCATGTAAGTTCTCACCTTAGGTTTGGAAAATTAAATAAATTGGGGAATTTCTCTGAAAATCCTAAAAAACGGTTAGTTTCATTATACGAGTTCCCCAATTCCCCAGATGAGTGAGGCATTAATCACAGATAATGAGGATTTACAGGATATTTTTAATCTGGATGGAATTTAGCATCTCCATAAATTTTTTTTGGAAAGTTTCAAGAACCTTCTTCTCATTTTTAGAGATAAAATCTTTCTCCCAATGATTTCCTTCCTCAGAGACCTTAATTCCAAAAGAGTTTATGTCCCTCGAGTATTTGAAAAATACTGCATGCTCTCCGAGGTAATTGAAGAGGAACTGACCTTGAAGGGCCCAATGTGAAGGAATGATCACCCCTTTCTTCACAATAGGTTGAAGCGAGGGGGCATCTGGATTCCAAGCCATCAATTGAACGAGATAATCCACCACCAGTTCTCCCTTTTTTACCCTATCTCTCTGGTAGGTCCTTTTTTCAGTATAGGGCCTTATGGGAGGAACGTTCATCGGCCCTGCTTGAGGATTCGTCTTATCTGCTATTTGAACAATGAGCAACTCCTCAACTTTCCTATCCCTCTCTTTAGTATAGATGTAGACCCGAGTAAGTGAATTCTCTTTGGGGCTCTCAATGGATGAGGAATGAACAAATCTCAATTCAGAGGGAAGTGTAACTTCAAATGGAGGCCTCTGAGAGATAAATCTCTTCCCTTCTATCTTTAAATCACTTTGTGCTGAACTAATTCCGGCAATTTCTATTATCAATAAAAAACCTAAAAAAGGAAAAAAAATTTTTTTCACTTTCTCCACCTTCATCCGAAGTTGGGGATTGGTATTTAGGGGTTATGGATTAGGGATTATTTAATCCCTGAACCCAAACCCCTAACCCATTAAAAATTATTTTTTCTTTGTGAGTAAATCTTTCAGTTTTGGACCGATCTGTGGGCTTTTGGAAATAATATCCTTCCACCCTTCTTCATAGGCAACGGTAAGAAACCTCTCCTTCTCCGCAGGTGGTAAGTCAATCACTTGAATACCCTCTTTTAAGAGAAGGGGCCTTTCCTGTTTTGCCAGGTCATCAAATAAAGCAACAACCTTCTTTTCTGATTCTAAGGCTGACTCGGTGAGCAAATATCTCAGGTTCGGTGAAAGTTGATTCCATACTTTTAATGAGATGAGAAGTGGGTTTGGAACATTGTAAAACCCTGGCTCCACCACATACTGAGTATGTTTCTGCCACCCCCAATCACGAATCCCAACCGATGGCCAACAGTAACCATCGACCACATTTCTTTCGAGCGCGGCATAAACCTCTGTGGGTGGGATGACCACAGGATTTCCTCCAAGACCTTTTATCGCTTGTAAATACATAGGAGAAACCCTGATGTTCAGCCCTTTGAGGTCAGCGCTCTTGATGGGCTTCTTGAGGTAAAGATGGAATTTTATACCCAAACCAAGCCTCGCCAGGTAATAGAGGCCAATCTTTTCGTGGAGTTCATTCAAAGATGCCCAGGCTCCTGACTTCCTTTCTTCTGAAGGTGTAAATTGGGAAAGTTTCAGGGAATCCACTTCAGGTAAAACCGATAGATAATAAGCAGTGGTAGTGAATACCATATCAACCATCCCCCGTTGTAAGGCCTGAACCTGATCCATCGTTTTAACTGCTTCAGGGCCTCCGATATACTGAATCTTCAGTGCCCCGGGGTATTTTTTCGCAACGCTTTGTTCCACCAGGTCAGTAAAAATGGTAAAGGCCTTATATTCACTGGCGGTCTTTGGCCATGCGGTGACCGCTTTAAGCGTAATGGTCTGAGCTTTGGCAGTCTCCTCATAGGGGAGCAGTAGGGTTATTACAAAAAATACCATAATAAGAATTAAGAGTGATCTCTTCTTCATCTTTCCCTCCTTTTTTATGTTTTTATAAATCTTTTTACACCACTATTCAACCCTTATACCCATTCCTCATATTACTTCCATCATCCCTCCTTTCTTACATCACTTCATCCCCATTAGACTTGGAATGAAGGTTGCCAAAAATGGCATTGTTAATACAACACCTACGCAGAGTATATCTATTAAAACATACGGGGTAACTGCCTTCCAGATATCAGACATCGTAATCTCCGAAGGAGCAACCCCTTTCATCACAAAGAGGGTTACGCCGAAGGGAGGGGTAATCAAGCCTGTTTCAAGGGCAATCAACATGAGAACCCCAAACCAAACCGCATTATAACCCAATGCATGAATAACAGGCATATAGATGGGTATTGTGATCATCATAATCGCAACTGTCTCCATGAAGCAACCCAAGATCAGTATCACAAACAACATTCCTATGAGGATGATCATAGGTGGAACATTCAGATTTATAATGAAGTTGGTCATACCTGAAGCAGCTCCTGTAAATGCCAATATCTCCCCATAGGTGTTTGAAACAATGATAATCATAAAGATCATCACCGTGACCTTAAGCGTACTATAAACGGATTGTTTAATGACATCCAAATTTATGCGTCTGTAGACAAGGGACAATATAAATGATCCCAATGTTCCCGTGGCAGCAGCCTCTGTGGGTGTGGCGACCCCTAAAAAGATGAAGCCAATGACCATAAAAATGATGAGGCTTAGTGGCAATAGGTATTTCACTGTATCTACAACCCTCTCCATTAAGGGAATGTGGGGGACATCATAAAGAGGGGCTTCTTCTGGCTTGATATGGCACCATAATATAACATAGATGAGGTAAAGCCCTGTCATGATCAAACCCGGCACAATGCCTGCCATTAAAAGTTGGCCTACGTCGATATTTGCAAGACTTGCCAGCACCACGGTCAGGGCATTAGGTGGAATCAGTGCGTCCACTGTCCCCACCCCCATCAGTGGACCAAGGCTCATCTTTTTACTATAACCCCTCTTTAACATATCGGGTAGAAGGATGGTACCAAGGAGGGCACAGGTAGCAATTGTTGAACCACTCAAGGCGCCAATGATGACTCCCATAATGATCGCCAAAATTGAAAGCCTACCCCGAAGTTTCCCAAGCCATTTATCAAGGACATTAATAGCATTCAATCCAAGCCCTGAGTGGAAGATCAATGCCCCCATCAGGATGAAGAAAGGAACGGGTAGAAGGGTAAAGGTTGTAATAGAGCTAAATACTCCTGTCACAACGCCAACAAGACCTGCCATCCCTCCCAAAAAGAAATAGGCCCCGATCATATTTACGACTAAAAAGGCAAAGGCGATCGGAAGGTTGGTCAGAAGCAGAAGGACCATCCCTCCAAAAAGGAGCAAAATCACCAGCCACCATTCCATAGATTCATCTATCTTCTAATTTTAATATCAATAAACCTGCTCCAGGCCATTCTGAAGAATTGAATGGAAAGGAGAAGGCTTCCAATAGGGATGATAATAAAAACAGCCGTTTTAGGCACAGTAATGGCTCTCACGTCGGTCACCCTTCCTGAAATACATTGGGCTACATGGATCATTCCCAAAAAGAGAAGGATCGCACAGGTCAGTCCTCCAATGAGAAACATGATGCAACTGAGGTAATGTTGGATCCTCTCTTTTAGATGAACGTATAGAATATCGGTAGTAATATGCCCCTTCTCTCTCAAAAGCCATGTAGCCCCAAGGAAAACAATCCATAATAAGGCATATTCTGCAATCGGGATGATCCATATGGTCGTCTTCGTAAATAAGTATCGCATACCAATGGTATAACAGACCGCGCCTGTTATAAAAACAAGAATGACTCCAGCCAAAAAAGCCATAAAATCAATCACCTTATCAAAAACAGACCAGAATCCCTTCATTGAGCCCCCCTTTTCCTCTTGCCCGAAAACCTATATGCCTTATCCTTCAACTTATCCCATTCTTCATCGACATCCATTTGAATCTTTTGGATCTGTTGCTGAGTCAGATGTTTGAACCTGCCCTGCCTTAGAAGATATTCCTGAACAGGAAGAGCCCTTGGTTCATAGTTGATGGTGAATCTCCTTCCATCTTCAATTTCGTAAAGGGGAAAGACTTTCGTCTCTACTGCGAGGATTGAGAGTTCAGGGGAAATGTCTGATGGGGTCCTCCACCCTGTTGGACATGGAACGAGGAGGTGAATAAATTTGGTTCCACGGATTCCTTTGGCCTTTATGATTTTTTGCCGAAGGTCCTGAGGGAATCCTATGGTCGCTGTTGCAGAATAAGGGTTGTAATGGGCGGCCATGATCTCCATGATATTCTTCTTTCGACTTGGATTTCCACGAGGGGTCGTTCCGGTCCAGGCAAAGGAAGGGGTTGCAGAGCTAACTTGAATCCCAGTATTCATATAGGCTTCATTATCAAGGCATACATAGAGTATATCGTCATTATTTTTAGCCACTCCTGAGAGGGATTGAAGACCTATATCAAAAGTTCCTCCATCTCCGGCAAAGGCCACAACCTGAATATCCTCCCTTCCCAAAATCTTAAGGGCATTGGAAATCCCTGCTGCCGTTGGGGCCGCTATCTCGAAAGCAGAGTGAAAGGTCGGAACTCCATAGGAAGTATTAGGATAGACCCCTCCGATCGCTCCTTCACAAGAGGGGACGATTACTGCGATGGTCTTTGGCCCCATTGCTTGTAGAACCAATTTCATTCCAATGGCCAACCCACAACCCGCACATGCAGAATGTCCTGATCTCAATAGATTTTGGGTTTTATCTTCTAAAATCATATTTGTTCTTCAATTGAATTTATTTGATTACTGGTGATTGGAAATCGGTTCTCGATTATCTATCCCTCCATTACCCAGATGGGTAAATCTTCAGGCTTATTTCGCCTTAGCGCGTCAGAACTTATTTTCTCAATCACTTCTGGAGTCACATCTGTCCCTCCCACTCCTGCAATATAACTGTAGATGAGGGGATGGTCTGAAGAATGAACCATTCCGGCTCTCAGTTCCTGGCAGAATATCCCCCCTCCTCCAAGGGAGATATTTCGGTCAATCACAGCGATTTTCATCTTCCCCTTGAGAGAATCCTTAATGGCTTCCACAGGAAATGGTCTAAAAAGACGTATCTTAAGTAAGCCAACTCTCTCCCCTTTCTCTCTTAGACTTTGGATGGCAACCCTTGCTGTGCTTGTAATTGAACCTGCTGTGACAATGACAACCTCTGCATCTTCAATCATGATGGGTTCGACAATCCCATATCCCCTTCCGAAAATTCTCTTAAATTCCTGATCTACTTTAATCGCAATATCTTTTACCGAATCCATGGAAACCTGGGCCATATGTTTATACTTACGGTATAGTTGCGACGGAACAACAGGGACAAAAAAACCTGGTTTTTCAATATCGAACTTGTGAGGAAGATCGAGGGGAGGGAGAAAGAGGTCAACCTTCTCTTGTTCAGGGATCTCAACAGGCTCCATGAAGTGAGAGACAAAGAAGGCCTCCAGGCAGACCATCGCTGGAAGATAAACCTGTTCTGCTATCTTGTAGGACTGAATCACTGTATCAAGAGCTTCTTGTCCATTCTCACAATAGAATTGAATCCAGCCTGTATCCCTTTGAGAAAGGCTATCTAATTGGTCCGCCCAGAACCCCCAGGGAGCAGCCAGTAAGCGATTTACATTGGCCATCACCACAGGAACCCGACACCCTGCTGCAAAATGGAGCATTTCGTGCATGAGAGCAAGCCCCTGGGAGGAAGTGGCAGTAAACGTCCTGACTCCTGTCAGGGAGGCTGAGATACAGGAGGCCATTGCCGAATGTTCAGACTCAGTTCGCATCATTATCCCTTTAATCTGACCCGAGGCCTCCCACTCGGAGAGTTTTTCGTAAATGCCTGTCTGAGGGGTAATGGGATATGCGGCAATCAAAGGGGTTCTGCACAATTTAACTGCATGGGCAACCGCCTCATTTCCTGTGATGAAATCCTTCATAAATCCATCCTCATCTCTATTACATTTCTCGGACAAGCCTTTACGCAGGTTCCACACCCTTTACAGTGTTGAAAATCAACATTCCTTACTCGACGGTCAGGGTCAAGTGTAACCGCTCCCTCAGGACAGAAGAAATAGCAGTTATAACAATAATTACATGTCCCGCAGGAAAAACATCGTGAGGCTGAAAATCTGGCCTGATTCGGTTTTAACCCGGGGTTAACCTCTAAAAAACTTCTTATCCTCTTTTCAAGCGGACGCCTACGAATCTGAACTCTTCTGCTTTGGCTAAAATAAAGTGTATTTATCAGAGGATAAGAGACAACTTCTTTAGGCTCTGGCCACTGCCCCTTTTCTTTCCAAAATAGATAGGATTCCAATGAAATCGAACCCTTACTGCCAACCCCAATCCTTGATGTCAGATCCTCATTTGACTCTCCTTGAAAAAAGAGATCCATAGAAATGGCAGCCCTTTTCCCAGAAGCGATTGCATTGACAATGGTATGTGGTTGATCGATGGCATCCCCTCCTGCATAGACCTTAGGGGAGGGATGAAAGTCGATAAATCCTTTACGGATGTAATTTTTGGGGACCCAAGAAAGATCGGCCTTCTCCCCAATTGCAACAATGAGTTGATCTGCCTTCAGGATAAAAAAATCTCCTTTTAAAGGGACTGCCCTCCGCCTTCCTTTTTGATCCAGCCCCTTAAGCTTCATCTTCTGAAATTTAATGGCCAATCTCTTTCTATGAGCCAGGCTGATCTCAACAGGTTGGGCCAAAAATTCAAATTGAACCCCTTCTTCTTCAGCCTCGAAAATCTCATCAGGTAGTGCTGGCATTTCATCCCGAGTTCTCCTGTAAACAACAACGATTTTGGAACCCAGGCGTAAAACAGATCGGGCCACATCAATGGCTGTATTCCCTCCTCCAATCACAATGGTCTCTTTTCCCACGGAAATCCTCTTGTCTGAATTAATCCTCCTTAAGAATTCTCCACCCATTAAAACTCCAGGGAGATCATCTCCTCGAATGGCAAGAGAGATATTTATACCAGCCCCTGGAGAAAGAAAGGTAGCATCATATCCCTCTAATTCCTCAAATGGGATATCTCTTCCAACCATTACCCCAGTTTTAATTTCGATTGGAAGAGTAAGTATTCTTTGAATCTCCCTCTTCAATATGGATTTGGGGAGGCGATATTCTGGAATCCCCCACCGCATCACACCCCCTGGCTCTCTGGTTGCCTCAAAAATCGTCACCCGATGTCCAAGGAGGGAGAGAAAATAGGCACACGAAAGACCAGCAGGACCTGCACCCACAATGGCAACTCTCTTTGAAGAAGGATCAACCCTGGTTTTAATAGATAGTCCATTTGGGACCAAATCAGAGGCATATCTCTCCAGTGCCTGTATCGAAACAGACTCATCATACTGTGCACGATTGCAATCCGCCTCACACGGATGGAAACAAACCCTACCACAGACCCCTGGCAATGGGTTCTCTCTTAGAATGGTTAAAAGGGCCTCCTCCATCATTCCCTCATTCACAAAGAAGAGAAATTGAGGAATATCAATTCCAGCGGGGCATGCCTCCTGACAGGGGGCAACTTTGAACCTCGTAAAAGGCTTCTGAAAACTCCATCTCCCGGTTTCAAAAACCTCTGTGCTCCCATAGGAAATGGGGATAGCAGTTTCATAGTAATTCTCCAAATGGGCTCTCATTGCCTTTCTAACCTTTCTCCTCGTATATCATGACCTTTTCATAGGCCTCTTTTACTGCTTGAATATTCCCTTCTACCTTAGAAGGAACCATCTTTTTAATAACCTCTATCAACGTCTCAATTTTGACCAAAGGAAAGAGACGGGCATATGCCCCTAACATAGCCGTGTTACACATATCTCCCAGCCCAATCCCCTGCGCAATGGAAGTGGCATCTATTAAACCAATCTTAAACACCCTCATCTCAGAAAAGGATTCAATCTTTCTGTCTGTATTGATCAGAACCATCCCACCTGATTTGAGTTCTTTGCAAATTTCTAACTCGTTGGTTAAGGAGAGATCGAAGAGGATGATGTGATCAGGATTGCGGATCTGACATTTTAGGAGGATGGGTTGATCATCCACTCGGAGAAAACTGGTCACAGGGGCGCCACGGCGCTCCCCTCCAAAGATGGAGAAGCATTGTGCATACCTTCCTTCCATAAAAAAGGCCCTTCCCAAGATTTCTGAGGCAACGACTGCCCCCTGTCCACCACGACCCCTAAATTTGATTTCGATCATATCCCCCTGTAGAAGATTCAAAGAATGCAGGGGAATAAAAGGTATAGATTAAACGCCATCCATCAATGTTTTTTTCCCAGATCCCCGTTTTCTTTGAAGGCATATTTCAATATATCTCTCTTAGATTGCTCCAGATGTTCTTTAATAGCCTGGTTTACCTCCTCTGGATTGCCTTTCTTAACCGCCCTCAGGATTCCCTTATGGCCCCGAATGGCCCTTATGACATTATCGGTTAAATAGATGCTCTGGACCCGGTATCTCAACATATGTCTCCTTAAGGTCTGGCCAAATTCCAATAGACGTTTACTTCCACTTAGCCTTGAAATGATATCATGAAATTGGGCATCCAAATCCACGAATGACTTGATATACCCGTTACGAACCCTTTCCTCTGCAAGAGAGATATTCCTTTTTAATTCGGAAACCAAACGTTTATGGGACTTCTCCATAGCCCATCGGGCGGCTAACCCTTCCACCACAGCCCTTATCTCACAAATCTCTTCCACCTCTTCTTCACTGATGGGTTTGACTACATACCCTACTTTTGGGATGGACTCCACGAGCCCTTCCAATTCAAGGCTGTGTAAAGCCTCCCGAACAGGAGTCCTTGATGCCCCAATCTCTTTGGCAATCCTCGCTTCAATGAGATGCTGATGAGGCGGAATCTTACCGCTAAGAAGTTGCTCTCGAAGATAGTCATAAACCTTCCTTCTTATAGTTTTACTTTTTTTTAGGAACAAACGTATCATCAAGGGTACTGTACCCCAGTTTGTTAAATTTTGTCAAGTGTAAAACTCAAGACTTCTTAAAAAGTATTTAAAAAAAGATTTCGCACCCTACCTCCCCAGTTTTTCAATGACTTTTTCAGAAATCTCTTTCATCAATTTGACAAATTCCAATAATCAAGATATTGTCTTAAAAGATATAAATTCGTTGTTTAATGTGGAGAAATCAAGATGCCAAATTATTATCTGAATTACGGAAAAGGAAAAATAAATTTTTCACTTCCAAGGGGGTGGAATTTAATTTCAGCCGAAGACCGAGATTCTATCTCAGGGGTCCCCGACCCTATTCAGGAAATCCAACATGCATTGGATCATCCCATTGGTTCACCTCAGATTGAAGAACTGGCTCGTCCTGGAATGGAGGTCGTCATTCTCTTTGATGATCTCCAGCGTCCCACCCCTGTACATCTTGTCCTGCCGGAGATCTTGAATCGCCTAAATCGCGCTGGCATTCCAGATCATCGAATCACTGCACTCTGTTCAGTAGGAACGCATCCCCTCCCTACTCTTCAACAGATGGAGATCAAGATAGGAAAGGAGGCCTCCTCCCGGTTGAGAGGGAAAATCCTTTCTCACGATCCATATTCCCAAGAGAATGTGATTATTGGTAAAACCCATCGGGGAACATTGGTAGAGGTAAATCACCATGTGGCATTCGCAGATCTGATCATTGGAATCGGGGAATGTATGCCCCATCCTGTCTCTGGATATGGAGGAGGGTTTAAAATCATTATGCCCGGGGTCTGCTCATATCGCTCAGTAGCCGATCATCACTTTACCTGGATGCGCCATCGAAATAGCAAAGTAAACCTGCTTGAGGGAAATCCCTTCTTTGAAGACCTCGTAGAGGCAGGACGCTTATCAAGACTGGCATTTAAAGTTGACCTTATCCTTAACGAAAAGAAAGAGGTAATCCGGGCCTTTGCAGGTGATCCCATGGAGGAACATCGGGAGGCATCAAAATATGCCTCCTCCCTCTATCTGGTCCCTTTAAATAAACTCGCCGATGTTACCATCACCTCTGCCTTCCCTCTGGAGATAGGGGTTCAGGCTACAAAGGCACTTGCAATGGCAAGGTTCTGCACCCGTTTGGGAGGGACCATCATCTGGGTAGCCCCCCAGAAAGAGGCGGGACCTATCCTTCCCTTAATTCAAGAGATGGGAAGTGAGGAGAGTGCAGGGAATTTCCATCGTCGTCTGATTGAAGGAAACATCCCCGATCATCTCAGGTCTTTTGGAATCTCTTATATTATGCAGGTAGTCTATTTTAAGGAATTGGCTGAAAAATTTGATGTCTATCATGCGACAGAAGGGCTTTCAGCAGAACAGGTAAAAATGATGAAGTTCACTTACTCATCCTCTCTCGAGGAGGCCATCAATCAGATTTATAAAAAGATGCCTGTAGCAGATGTAGCCATCTTTCCTTCTGGAGGCAACATCATTCCTGAAGTGAACCCTGTTAGAAAGTCTTCTCCTTTCTAATGGGTTAAAGAAGAGTTAGAGTCTTCGGATCAACTCTCTCTTCTCATCTATCTCAAAATCTCCAAATACGATAGGGGAATGCTCTTTCAAAATCTTTAAAATCTCAATGGCCACCCTTCTAAACTCCCATTGGGATTGGGGCCTTCCCCGAAGATCGATAATGTGACGCCACTGGCGAAAATTGGCGGTCACCACAATCTGACTCTCCACCGCATTGGGCAGGACATATCTGGAATCCTCCTTCTTGATCCTTAACTTCTGGAGTTTTAAATAGGCCTCCTTTGCCCTTTCCATAAAGTCAACAAAGATGGTATGGGCCATCGGATCATTTTTTATAGAATCGGGTTCGATATAATTGAAATTACTTTCATCTACATACCTCTGAGACTGTTGAATAAAAGAACATAGCCTGTGCCTCACTAACTGGTGGGTAAAGGCCCTCGAAACGCCCGAAATCCTGAAGGTGGCATAGGC
>JBBIRM010000064.1:14032-14339 GCA_037441765.1 Deltaproteobacteria bacterium
AGAGAGATGCTCATTTTTAATAAGCATCCTTATAAATTTTTCTTCCGTTCCTTCTCCTTGCCGATCAAAGGATAAGTAGGAGGTGCGCCCTGCCATTTCTATGATCTTTTCTGGATTAGGGGTAATGAAGAGTAATTCGATTTTTGGGGTAAACATCCTCTATCCCTTTTTTTCCTATAATTAAGGTGAGACTCAGAGTGGTCTTACCTCTTTCTGGTAATATAGAAATACTGCCATAAAATATATCTAAGTTGTTTTTAACATAACACGGTCAAAAATAGGATTCAACTTCTTCAAGAATACCATA
>JBBIRM010000065.1:0-14171 GCA_037441765.1 Deltaproteobacteria bacterium
CCAAATATTCGTTCAACTCCTTCTCAAGTTCTTTCTGGTCTGGAATTTTTGATCCTGAATTCTTCATTAAAAATCCATCTCCTTTTTGAGAAATTTTCTATTCTAATATAACCACTGCCTCCCCTTTTTTCAACCCATTTTAGTGGTAGAAGGGTTCGAGGGTTTTTAGGATTCTTTGATTTTTTATGAGGCTTTTGAATTCCTTGACACACAGAAGGGGTATGAGTTTTAAAAAGAGAGGCTTTCATTATAGAGGTAAGTGGAGTTTATATAAATTCTATCCTTACCAACCGGTCTTCCTTCCATATAAATCGGCGCCTTTTCCTCTTTTGAAAGGCCTTCCCTTCTTGAATTATGGCCCCGACCAATAGGGGGAGGGCGATGGTAGCATCAATGTAGACGGCTGCATAAGATGATCCCTTTTCAATTTTCCCCCAGGATTTTGCCTCTTCAAAGGTACATCCGGATAGGCCTCCCCATTTGGGATCATCTGTCGTGATTTGAAAGGCATATCGATGGCCGCTCTCTTTTTTAAACAGAAGTTCACTGACTGGCCCGAGCTGTTGAATATAATTTTTAGGAACCCCTCCTCCAATATAGATGGCTCCAGTAACGGATGCCATTTTCTTCAATTGGGCGATTTCATAACTATCGCGAATCTGATCGATCAGCAAACCCTCTGAAGTAACCTCTCTCTTGGCATGAAGGAAAGTTAGACCTATACCAATAGAACTATCACATAGGGCAGGGACAAAGATAGGCACTCCGTACCTAAAGGCATTTCCGAGGATAGAGTGTTCATCTTTTATTTGACTCCCAAGAACCTCGAGATATCGTCTTGAAGAAACCACCTTCTCTTTCAAGACGTCTGGAACCCTTGAGAGAAGGTGGATGACTTGATTGATCTCATTGTCATCCATGAGGGCATCGTAGACCCGGACGATCCGGTGCATCCTGAGGGCATCGTCATCCCCTTCCTCAGAACCCACATAGTGCCGATATCCAAAACTTTCAAAAAGGTCGTGAAATATGTTAGCGCCAGTGGATACCAATACATCAATCAGTTTCATCCTAATCATATCTCGAATCACCTGACGCATCCCGCCCGGAATCATCGCACCTGACAATCCTAAAAAAATAATGCACTTAGGATCCCTGAGCATTTTTAGAAATACATCAAAACATTTGTAGACATTTCTGCTTTGGAAGGAGGTGTATTGAAATGCCTGAACGATATCTAGTAGGCTTTTTGTCTTCTTAGGATCTAAATGGTGGATAGGCTTACGAAGATAGTTTGATTTGCGATTCTTGACCATCTTTGAAAAGAAGAACAAAAATTATTTTTGTGCAAATTACCAGATAAAAATAAAGAAGTCAAGAAAAAATGACTAATTTAATTTCTCACTTAAGGGAGAATTATATGAATCGGGTAGGGATATCTCCTAATAGAATGTCTGAAGAAAGGGATTTCATCTAAGGAGATGGTAGCCTTTTCAATACTCAAGGGATTCTGTAGTAAGGGAGCAATCAAATGGGGGCTTTTAAATGTTAAATTGCTAACAATCGTTTAAGAAAAAATCTATTTCTTTTAACGGAATTAATCAATTGTGCTAAAACTATAAAGGTATCCGCTCGAAGAGTTTTTCACCCACCTCCCCAGTCTAAAAATCCTTTTTTAAATACTTTTTCAGAACTCTCCTTCAAATTTCTTGACAATTTGTATGAAATACGATATTTAAAAAACCTTAGAGATGCTAATGAGAAAGATCAGAAAGGCTGATGAGTTATGAAAAAGGACCCTATCAGAATTGCTATAGTTGGTGTTGGAAATTGTGCCAGTGCTCTCATTCAAGGAATCGAATTCTACAGGGAAAATAGTCAAAAAAATCCAAAATTTGAACCCCTTGGCCTGATGCATCTTGAAATCGGGGGTTACAAACCTTGGGATATTCAGGTTGGGGCGGCCTTTGATATTGATGTGAGGAAAGTGGGAAAACCCCTTAGGGAAGCACTCTTTGCTAAACCTAACTGCACGACCATCTTCTACCCAAACCTGAACGATTCAGGGGTCATTGTCTCCATGGGCGAAGTACTGGACGGAGTCTCAGATCATATGATGGACTATCCCGAGGACCGTCGCTTCGTTGTTGCCAATGAAAAGCCCTGCCAAGTTGAGAAGGTTTTAAAGGATTCAGGAGTGGAGATTCTTCTTAATTATCTTCCAGTAGGTTCGGATCGGGCAACAGAATTCTATGCAGAGGCCTGTCTTAACACAGGGGTTAGCCTGATCAACTGTATGCCCAGTTTCATTGTTTCAGACAAAGAGTGGGCAAGGAGATTTGAAGAGAAAGGAATTCCTATCGTGGGAGATGATATCAAATCCCAGATGGGGGCAACCATTATTCACCGTACACTGGCAAGGCTTTTTGAGGATCGGGGGGTACGGTTAGATCGGACCTATCAGATCAATACCGGAGGGAATACCGATTTCCTAAATATGCTTAATCGAAACCGTCTGAAAAATAAACGGATCTCAAAAACGGAGGCGATTCAATCCATGATGGATAATCCTCTGGATCCAGAGAATATCCATATTGGTCCATCCGATTATGTCCCCTGGCAGAATGATAATAAGGTCTGTTTCCTTAGAATGGAAGGAAGAGGTTTTGGAGAAATTCCATTACATCTCGAGATGAGACTTTCTGTGGAGGATTCCCCTAATAGTGGTGGGATGGTTATCGATGCGATCCGATGCTGTCAAATCGCTCGCGATCGTGGAATTGGTGGGCCTCTCATCTCCATTTCCGCCTATGCGATGAAACATCCTCTCATCCAGTTTCCTGATGATCAAGCCAAACAAATGGTGGAAGAATTTATCGCAGGGAAACGGGAACGCTAATCCCTTTTTGGTTGAAGGTTACCTTCCTCTCTTCCATCCATCTCTCTAAATAAGTATGTGGATTTTCTTTGGAACTCTTTACCTTTTTTAAAAACCGAAGGAATCTCTTCATATCACTGCCTAAATATTCATAGAGGGCTTCAAATCGATCAAGGCGGTAAAGGTATCGGCGATGGGCGATAAGAACTGCATTATTGAGTTTCTTCTTATCAAAGTCTTGGTAGCAGTTGGTTCTGAACTGTGACTTAATCTCCCTGAAATTCTCCATGATCCGATTGAAGACTTCTTCTCTCCTTTTTAGCTTCTCCTCTCTTGAGATGGGGTTTTCATAAAACTCTGAGAGTTGCCTATAAGCCCAATCGATCCACCTCGCAAATATAAGGTCATCCTCTTGGTAATCCAATGCCTCCCTCACCTCTTTTGAGCCTGCTCCAAATTTATCCGTTAGAAATTCGACAGAGCCCCGATTTCCAACAAATGTTGCCAATTGTTCATTGAAATCTGTCTCACCTTTGAAATAGAGGGTGGCATGTGCCATTTCGTGAAGAAGGATGTTTGCCAGTACTGGCTCATCCCATTTTAACATCAATGAAAAGATGGGATCCTTGAGCCATCCAAGGGTACTGTAAGCAGCCACGGCCTGGATATATGTATCGAATCCCTTTTCCTCCAGGTTCTTTTTCTCATTTATTACCTCCTTGAGGGTAAAGAAACTTTTGTAGGTGACTCGGCCAACAATTGGGAAATGCCAGTAGTAAGGGGAGAGGAAATCCTTTCGGCTCGCTGTAATGATATAGAGAGGGGGACTTTTCATTTCGCAAAATTTTGTATAAATTCCAGTTTTTTTCAAACCTAACCTCTCCTCCCCGTAGCGTTTTACTTCCTGAATGAATTGAATCTTTTTCATTATTTCTTCATTTTTCTGTTCATCCCTCATCATATCTTCAATGGGGATGCTTTCGTGAAGAATCAACCCCTGATGCCAACCCAATTTTATTAGGTAGGAGAGGGTCGCGCACCCTGATAAAGAAAGGAATAAAAAGGGGAGAAGAATAGAATTCAGGACCTTCATCACCTATTCTTTTTTTTACATCATCCATTTTATCAAATCAAACTCCATCTTCACATACCCCTGAAATTAGGGTATATTAAGTTTTAAAGGAGGTGTTCCATATGACGATTTTAAAGAGACTGAAAGAATATCTTGAAAAGAATGGGGTCCCTTATGAGGTTGGATATCATGTTAGGGCCTACACCGCCCAGGAGATTGCAGCCGCTCAACATGTCCCAGGAAAAGAGATGGCAAAGGTAGTAATGGTCAAGGCTGATGAGAAGATCGTCATGTTGGTATTGCCTGCAAGTTATCGAGTCGATATAAAGAAACTTAAGGGAGTGCTAAATTGTAAAAAAGTTGAAATTATTAAAGAAGAAGAATTTCAGGAGCTATTTCCAGATTGCGAAATAGGGGCCATGCCTCCTCTTGGTAATCTTTATAATTTGGAAGTGTGGGTGGATAAGGTTCTCGAAGAGAATCAATCAATTGTCTTTCAAGCAGGAACGCATGTGGAGACCCTTCGAATTAAATATAGTGACTATGTTAGACTGGTAAACCCGAAGGTAGGGGATTTCAGCGTCCACTTGTAAAAAGATTTTTATTTTCTCATATACTGCTTAAGTGTTACAAAACCCATCAATCCAAATCCGATGATATCATAAATGGCGATCGGATAGACCAATAACAAACCTGCAACAATGAGCATGATCCTTTCCAAAAGCGTTGTCTTCTTTAAAAACCAATTCTCTACTCCTCCTGCCAGTGCTGCAATCCCGAAGAAGGCAGTGATTGTTGTCCAGATGACATCTACCACAGGTCCCTTTAACAAGATGCCAACCCCTTTAGGATCGAGGGTAAACATAAAGGGTACGATAAAGGCAGGGAGCGTATATTTCCAGGCATACATCGTTGTTCTATAAGGATTCCCCTTGGTCAGGGCTGCCGCTGCAAAACAGGAGAGCGCGGTAGGAGGAGAGACCTCGGAGAGAATGGCATAGTAGAAGACAAACATATGGGCTGCAAACTCTGGGACTCCAAGCTGGATCATTGCTGGTGCGGCGATCACTGCAGAAATGATGTAGGAAGCGGTAACAGGAACAGCAAGACCAATCACCCAGACTATGAGGGCTGTATATACCGCTGTCAAGAATTTACTCCCCCCTGCATACTGGATAATAATTGAACTAAACTTTAATCCCAATCCCGTAAGGGTAACAACTCCCACAATAATTCCAGCGGCTGCACAGGTTGAGGCAACGCTTAAAACCCCAATTGAACCTCCCCTCAATGCCTTAATTAACTTCTGAGGATAAAGGGCGGTATCCTTCCTGATGAAACTGACTCCAAAGGTGATGATAGTTGCCCAGAACACAGCCATAATAGGTGTAAACCCGACGACCATGATGACCACAATTGCTATGAGGGAAATAAAGTGAAACCCATAAAGATAGGTCAGTTGTCCAAGACTGTAGGTTCGATCAAATGCAATCTCTTTGACCCCAAACTTTTTAGCGTCCAGTTCCACCATTAAAAATATGGACCAGTAGTAAAGACAGGTTGGGATACAGGCCATGATGATCACATCGAGATATGAGATTTTTAAAAACTCGGCGATTAAAAAGGCAGCCGCTCCTAAGACCGGAGGAGAGAGTATTGCCCCGATTCCTCCTGCAGATAGAAGCCCTCCAGCCGCATCCTTGCTATACCCTGCCTTTGCCAGCATAGGATAGGCAACTGAGCCCAGGGTAACTGTGGTGGCAACACCACTTCCAGATGGACCTCCTAAGAGAAAAGAGGCAAGGGTTACAGTTCGACCTGCACCGGTTGGTTTTCCTCCCATGGCTGCAAATGAAAAGTCGATGAAAAACTTGCCTGCCCCGGAGAATTCTAAGAAAGCACCCCAGATGGTGAATAGGATGATAAAGGTTGAGGAGACATCGATGGGTACTCCAAAGATTCCTTCCAGTGTCATATACATATGACCAACAAGACGATCGATGTCATATCCTCGGTGAGTCCATGGATGAGGGAGCTGGGGGCCAATGAAGGCATAAATGATAAAAGCAATGACGATTGCTGGCATGATCCAGCCCGTTGTCCTGCGGGTGGCCTCAAGGACCAATAGAATTAATATCACTCCAAATAGTTTATCCCAGAAGTTGGGGATAACAGAACGATATATAAAATCCTCAAAATCGATCAGCATATAGAGGATGACCGCAATTCCCAGAAGAGCAAGAAGAAAGTCATACCAGATAATCCGATTCTTAAATCGTTTTAAGGATGGAAAGACAAAGAAGGTGAGGAAGAGAACGAACATGACATGGATACCTCTCAAAACCTGGGTCATGATGACTCCCACCGCTGCATAGAGATGGATAAGGGACATCGCCACTGCTACAGCAGTGACAAAGATATCCATCTTTCCTGTGAGGTGCCTGGAAGGACCTTCCTCTTCTTCAATATACTTTTCTGCTTCTTTTATGGCCTCTTCTGTAATGACAACTTCTTGGTTTTGTCTCTCCTTTTCCTCTTTCATAAGCGAGCCTCAAGAGATGAAATACTGTTTTTTTCCACTTCGGTCACTATTTCATTATTCCAATATCCCCCAAATATATTCTCCTAAGGGTATCGATTTTACCCTTAATCTAATTCGATCCCCTTTTTCTCCAACTTCACTTAAATAGATTTTCCTCCCTCTGAAAATCAATCCCTGTCCTTCTCCAGTTCCCCATTTAAAGTATATGGCCCCCAAAACCTGATTCATTGGATGGAATTCTTGCATATCCTCAAATCCGTAATACTCCATTACAGCAGGGCTTTTCGTCCTTACCCCTTTAAGGATAAGGGAATCTTTTTCAACCTGTAATTCCTCAACTACTGGTTCCATATAGATCGAATGAATATAGAAAATCAAAAATCGTTCGGATGGATTTATCTTTAATGTAATGGTTTTGGGGTGATCTAAATTCTCTAATTTAATGATAGTTATTTTTTTAAAAAGAAAGACCCCTCCCAATACGATCAGCACAATAATCAATATCAGGAGGGGCCAGGCCTTTTTTCCCAATTACTTGATTTTAAGTCCTTTCTCTGTAAAGTATCTAATCGCCCCTGGATGTAAGGGAATGGGAGATCCCCCCACCTGAGGATCCAGGGCTATGAACCTTGCCTCCCTATGAACTGATATCAACTCTGGTTTATGGTCAAAAATGGTCTTTACGATATCATAGACATGGTCCCCTTTCATCTTCTCATGACAGACAAGGAGATTCCAAACCACAGCGATCTCAACATCAGTATCCTGCCCAGGGTAGGTCTTTGCAGGGATAATCCCCTTCACATAGAGGGGACCGTACTTTTCTCTCATTTTAGGAATCGCATCTCCATGGCTGATCAATTTGATTTTAATCCCAGGGGTGGCTGCAAGATCGGTTACCGAGGCCGTTGGAAGACCTCCATCCCAGAAATAAGCATCGATCTTTCTATCTTTTAATGCCCCTGCTGATTCAGAAGCCCCCAATTTATCCCGTGTCATATCCTTATCTGGATCAAGTCCATAGGCCTCAAGAACCCTAAGGGCCTTAACTTCTGTCCCACTACCCGGGGCGCCTGTTGAAACCCTCTTCCCCTTCAGGTCGGTCACTTTTTCAATTCCCTTGCCTTCTAAGGTTACGATATGCATATTATTTGGGTAGAGGACAGCAACTGTTCTTAAAGGAATCTTCTCTTTAAATTTCCCCTTTCCCTGATAGGCATCCCATCCCACATCTGCCATGATTAGGGCCAGGTCTGCCTTTCCAGCCCCAACCAGAAGACAATTATCCACAGAGGCAGTGGTCACTTCTGCAGTAGCCTCTGCATAGGGGATATATTTAGAGATAATATTAGCCATTCCTCCCCCCATTGGATAATATACGCCTCCTGTTCCACCTGTAGCGATGGAGAGTTTTAAAGACTTTTGAGCCCATGCATGGGGAACGCAAAAGACAAAAGCAACCATTATACTTATTATGAATATTCGCCTCATAGGACCCTCCTTCTTACAAGAATTATTTTGTTTTCTTTTATATAAAATTTTAACCTGCCTTGTCAACAATGAATTTAGAGTTCTGAAAAAGTCCTTCAAAGACTGGGGAGGTGGGGTTTCAAACCCTTCCCTCCGAGAAATTAAACGAATCTAAAACGTAGGGCAAGGGCTTGTCCCTTGCCTCATTTGGTTTTATAGAAAGGTTTTATAGGAAGGGTGTTTAGGCTTCACCCTTGCTCTTTTCTCCTCTTTTCTTGCAAGGAGGTAAAGGACATCAGAAAGACGATTGAGATATTCCAGTATTTTTAAATTATGAAGCATCCTTTTAGATTTCATCTTTGTTACCAATCTTTCTACCTTTCTCGAAATCGCCCGAGCAACATCCAATATGCTCGACACCTTTAATTCCCCATATATAATGAATTGAGGGTCAGGTTTTAATGACCTTTCCAGATCTCGAGAAAGATGATCCAGCCAATCGACCTCTTTTTGGGTAATCTCCCCTTTTAGAAAATTGCGGTTCTCCCCAGATAGGGCAAGCTCTGCCCCTATTGTAAAAAGATGGTTCTGAATAGTGATTAACACCTTTTTTAGCGGTTTATCACTCGAGACGGTCCTGGCCAATCCCAAGAAGGAGTTTAGTTCATCCAGAGTCCCATAGGTTTCAGGTCTGAGATGATATTTGGGCACTCGCTTCCCATTTAAAAGTCCTGTAAAACCCTTGTCCCCTTTTTTTGTGCTGATGGGCATAGTAGTCAGTGTTAAGTGGAGGGTGTAAATTAGTTAATTATCCCTTCCTGAACGTTCAATGAGTCTATGAGTAATCTGAGGTTCACCTTTTTCAAGCCGGTAGCATGTATTTTTTAACCAATTTTCATCATCCTGTTCTGCAAAATCTTTACGAAAGAATGAACCTCTGCTCTCCTTCCTAAGAAGACTCCCTTTCAACATGGCTTTGATGAGTAACAGTCCATTTTCCAACTCCCTTTTTTTAAAAAGTTCTTTTAAACTCTCTGGATAGACCCTTTCAATCCTCTTCTCTAAAGAGGTTAACTGAGCCATTCCTCTATGTAACGAATCTTCATCTCTGATGGGACCTAAATATTTCCATGCCAGATCCTTCAGTTCCACCATAAGGTCTTTTGGATGATCAAAAACCCCTTTCCTCTTTTTGAGGTAAGCCTTCGCCCTCTTTTCCCACCTTCGATTTAATATCTCTGGATCAACCGAGAGGGTTCTTTGTGACTCTTTTATGTGGACATATTCGACTGCTGACTGTCCTGCCACTATACCGGTCACAACACATTCAGTAAGTGCATTTCCACCAAGTCGGTTAGCACCATGGACCCCCCAAATCGTTTCCCCTGAAGCAAAAAGTCCTAAAAGTTCGGTTCTACATTTCTCATCTACTTCAACCCCTCCCATAAAGAAATGAACAGCAGGGGAGATTAGGAAAGGCCTCTCCCGAAAGGGAAATTTTGATTTTATTAGAAAGTTAAGTGGGTAATATTTCCATTTCTCATCTCCAACTCGGGTTAAATCAAAAAAGACATCACCACTCTCTGAAGCCTCGTAAAGGGAAACAGCAAGACGGTCTCTTTGTGTTATGATGGCTTGATTTAAATCTTCTTTGATCTCTAACTTTTCTAAGAGGTCTTCTCCTTTCTCATTGAACAATCTCGCTTCTTCAGGGTAAGGGGGGTAGAGGATGAAGGTAGAAAGCCTTGGTTCAGCAAGGACAAATGGATAAAATTGAACAAATTCCATATCCAACAAGGGAAGACCTGCCCGAAGGGCTATGGCGTATCCATCTCCAAGGATGCTTTTCTGATTGTCGTTTCTTCTGTAGATCCCTCCGCCTCCTCCCGTTGCGAGAATAATTGCCTTTGACCTGACCAAAAGAGGCCTTCCATCTTTATAGAATCCAAAGGCCCCTTGAACTTCATCCTCTTCAATCACTAAATCAAAAATGGTTAGTCCAGGGAAGAGTTGAATCGAACTTTTTCTTAATCTATTTAGGAGGGACCTGATTAAAATGACTCCTGGAAGTTGAAATTCATCCCTTTTCCGATCAACCGTATATCCAACTCCCCTTTCAACCAGAGGAACTCCATACCTTCTTAATTTTTCTATCGCCTCAGACCCTTTCTCAACCAATATCTTTACCAATGGAAGATGGTTTAGTCCTTTACCTGATTCCAGAGTTGCTGTGAGATGGTCTTGTTTTGAGAAGCGAGAATTTTCTGCGCTAAAGGCACCATTGGCAAGAGATGAGTTTGTTCCAAACCCGATGCTAAACTTTCCAACTAAGAGGGGCTTGATGCCCATTGATTCTGCTTCTAAGGCAGAGACGATCCCAGCCAGACCACTTCCAATTACAAGGAGATCCGTTGAAATTTCTTCCATAAGGGCATTCCACTCTGAATCGCCTGATTTTTAAATGGCCTGATTCTTGAAGATTTAAAAATGCAATAAAATTTTGGGCCTATTTCTTGGGTTTCATAGGCTTTTCGCAGCAGATGATATCACAGGTATCAACACACCCGCAGATTTCATCCACCGTGACCACGAGCCCGCATACACTGCATTTATAGACATCGCCCTTCTTAACTCCCTTTTTTGCCACTCTTTTCGCTGTCTTCTTAACTGCCATTGTTTCCTCCTTTCAGTGGATTAGGTATTTATTTTCCACATTCCCCATTTTCCTCTACTCTTTCCAATTCAAACCTCACATTTCCAATAGGAAGATCCAGTTCCATCAGGAAGGGTATCTTTCTCCCATCTGCCAAATACCATATTCGAATGACCCCCTCCTGATCGCCAAAGTTGGAAAATGAGGTAGTGGATTCAAGACAGATGGCATCTACCCTTCCAAACATCTTCGATCTTACTTGTTCACTCCTTGTTCGAAAAACCATCTCTCTTAACTTCATCCCATCATAAATAGACATTCTGAGTTCTTGCCCTGGAAGGATATCTTCTTTTAAATAATATTTTGCAAATATGGAAAGAGGATCATAGGTATTTGGGGGAAGGGAAATTTCTCGCCCCCCATTTTTATCTGTTATTTCAATCACTTTTCTGTTTGCAAAGTCAAAGGTTAAAGTCTGATGGTAATTTTTATCTTTAATAATAAATCCTTTTTGGTCTATCTCCTTCGTATATTGAAGGGGTTGGAGAGTTTCAGAATCCATTATGGAGGTGAAGCGATTATGTACGCTCAAGAGTGCTCCAATCTTTTGAAATGAATCCAGATGGATCTGAATTTGGTAAGAAGGTCTTCCCTGTTCGAATTTCCCGTTTCCAATTTTCAGAGAGGCTTTGAGAATGGGGATCCCCAAACTCTTAGCAGTATAGAAGAAGGATTTCACAGATTGTATTGAAACTTCGTTATTCCATTTCCCCTCTCTTCCATGGCAGAGGGAGTAAAACCATAAAAAGATTCCTATGAGGCATAGGTTTATAATTCCTATCTTCAACTTTTCGCTCTTCATGGAACATTTCCTAAATTCAACATACCAACAGGTTTTCTTCTATTATCTCAAAATTGAATCATTTGTCCATAGAAAATTTCCTTTATCCACAGTCAGAGTATCCACACATACATTTGACGCAGCCTTCTTCAAAGATGAGAGGTCCACCACATTCAGGGCATGCCCCCCTTAAAAAGAGGGTAGGGGATGGGGTGATGGTTTGTCCTAATGAACCTTTTGAAATAAAAGTTCCCTCCCGAGGGGAATCTTTAGTTTGAATTGGCCGCTTCATCTGGAGGTGCCATTCAATCGCCTTTGCCACCGCATCCGAACAGGATAGGATTTTTCCCTCCTGATACCACACTGGTACATGGCAACTAATTCCTTTTAATTGTCGAATGACATCCTCAGGCTCTATCCCTGATCGAAAAGCCAGAGAGACCAGGCGGCCAATGGCTTCGGATTGAGAGGCAGCGCAACCTCCTGCCTTTCCAATCTGGTTGAAGATTTCAAAAAGGTTTCCTTCTTCATCCTCATTGATCGTCACATAAAGATTCCCACATCCCGTCCTAATCTTTCGTGTTGAGCCATGGATCACATCCTTTCGAGCCCTGGGCCTTCTCTCTGACAAGGTCGATGGGATTTCCTCTCCGGATTTTTTCTCAATTAAAGGCGCAACCCCTTTATAAAGGACCTGTTTTTCCCGACTTCTATCCCTATAGATAGTCACCCCTTTACAACCCAGTTGAAAGGCCAATCGGTAAACCTTTGCTACATCATCGATGGTAGCCTCATACGGAAAGTTAACCGTCTTAGAGACGGCATTATCGGTATACTTCTGAAAGGCAGCCTGCATTCGAATATGGTCTTCAGGAGAGATATCGTGGGCAGTAACAAAAAGACTTTTTATCCTTGCTGGGACCTCTGGGATCTCTCTGAGGTGACCATACTGTGATATCTTTTTCATCAGATCTTCTGAATAGAATCCCTCATCTTTTGCTATCGTCTCAAAAAAGGGATTAACTTCCAAAAGCTCCTTACCATCGAGGACATGGCGGACAAAGGCTAAGGCAAAGAGAGGTTCAATCCCTGAAGAGGTACCTGCAATAATGGAGATGGTGCCTGCAGGGGCGATGGTGGTGATGGTGGCATTTCTCATAGCATCCCATCTACGCCTAAGTACACTTCCCTCAAAATTTGGGAATGATCCTCGCTTTAAGGCCAATTGCCTTGAAGCCATTCTCCCTTTCTCCTGGATGAAGGACATTATTCTTTCTGCAAGATTCAATGCCTCTGGGCTGTTGTAAGGAATACCAAGTTGAATTAACATGTCAGCAAATCCCATAACCCCCAAACCAATCTTTCGATTGGCCTTGGTCATTGCTTCAATTTGAGGGAGGGTATAACGGTTCATATCGATCACATTGTCCAGAAAATGAACCGCTTTATTGACGACCACTTCTAATTTCTCCCAATCGACCCCTCCATCTCGAACCATATGGGAGAGGTTGATCGAACCAAGGTTACATGATTCGTATGGAAGCAGGGGTTGCTCCCCACAAGGATTTGTGCTTTCAATCTCTCCCACCTGAGGGGTCGGATTGTCCTGGTTGATTCGATCAAGAAATATGATTCCTGGATCTCCATTCTTCCAAGCAAAGTAGACCATTCTTTCAAAAACATCAGAGGCATCCAGATAACGGACGCTCTCTTTGGTCCTTGGATTTCGAAGGGGGTACTTTTGATTCTTCTCCACCGCTTCCATAAATTCATTCGTTGCCGCAACAGAGATATTAAAATTGTTGAACCGATGATCTCCATCTTTACATTGGATAAAATCAAGAATATCAGGGTGATCTACACGAAGAATACCCATATTTGCACCCCTTCGAGTCCCGCCTTGTTTTATGGCCTCTGTTGCAGTATCAAAGATACTCATAAAAGAGATCGGTCCACTTGAGATCCCTTTTGTCGATCCCACCATATCATTTTTGGGCCTAAGCCTCGAAAAGGAAAACCCCGTTCCTCCCCCGCTCTTCTGGATCAAGGCCATCTGTTTTAAGGCATCAAAGATCTCCTCCATAGAATCTCCTAATGGAAGGACAAAACAGGCAGAAAGTTGTTGGATTTCTCTTCACGCATTAAATAAAGTAGGGGAATTTGGGAGGAAGTCCAGTGAGGCCATGAGGCCATAGAATTCTTCTTCAATTGGTGAAAGATCAATTTGTGGATCGTAAAATTTATCGGCCTGGGCCACATTTTTCGCTACCCGCCAAAAAAGGTCTTCCACAGTCTCAATGACATTGCCATGGAGGTCTTTCTGAAGATATCGTTTTTTAAGAACGGTCTTTGCGTTTTCTGTGAGACGAATATTTCCCATCCTTCCCTCCCCAAAAGATGTTTATAAAAATAATGTTTACTTCTCTCTTTTTCTTTGTCAAGTAAAATGATGGAAGAGTTCTGAAAAAGTCATTCAAAGACTGGGGAGGTGGGGTTCCAAACCCTTCGAATTCGGGCACCAAAAAGTTAATTTGCTAACAATCGTTTAAGAGAAAGACAAACATTTTCAGGGAATTAATTAATAGTGCCAAACTGTTGAAGGTATCCGCTCGAATGCTTTTCCACCCCACCTCCCCAGTTTATAAAACTCTTAATGAGGGTTGGCAAGCCACAAGGGCTTGCCCTACGAGAAATTAAACGAATCTAAAACGTAGG
>JBBIRM010000066.1:0-13907 GCA_037441765.1 Deltaproteobacteria bacterium
ATGCCCAGATATAAAGGGTTTGCGATGAGGGATGTGGAGGGCTCCAATTATGTAGGAATGCGAATCATCAAGGATGAGGAGGAGATTAAGAGGCGAACGGAGGGGTTTAAGAAGGCCCTTGTTCCCTGGATAGAGAATTTTGATGGTGTATGGGAATCCCAAATAAAAGAATTGACAACAAACTATGACAAACTAAAGGCTCTGGATCTTGAAAAGGCCTCTAACATTGACCTGATGCATCATCTCTGGGACATGATCAGTGTAAATCGAAGGATGTGGGAGATACATTTCCAGGGGATGGCTGTTTCCTATGCCGCATTCCTATTGCTTGAAGACATGGTAAAACCATATGGATTAACTTGTGAAAGCCCAGAATTCCAAAATATGTTCAGAGGATTTGATAACAGGGTTTTTCAGGTTGATAAAAAATTATGGAAATTGGGCAAGGAGGCTATCGAAAGGAAACTCGATGGCATCATTCTCAATACCCCTGTCGATCAGGTGATCAAGAAACTTGAGGAGAGTAAGGGTGGGAAGGAATGGCTCAAAAGTCTATACGATGTCCTTGAAGTGGATGGGTGGAGGATGGTTCGAATGATGGATTTCAACGAGCCTTACTGGCTTGAAGATCCAAGCACGGTGATACCGCCCATCAGAGCCTTTATCAAGAAAGGTGGTGATTATGACCTGGATCAGGTGAGGGAACAACTTGCAAAAGAGAGAGAAAAAGCCATAGCCAATCTCCTCAAGAAGGTCCCATCAGAGGAGAAATCCTGGTTTGAGGCCCTGATCAAATTGGGGGGCAAGACAGGCTCCTACAGTGAGGAACATGACCTTTATTGCGAGTTGTACTGCCATGCTGTGATGCGTCGAAGTTTTCTTGGTATTGGGAGATATTTAGCTAAGGCAGGAACCATTGACAAACCAGATGATATCTTCTTCCTCAATCCTGACGAAGTTGAAAGGGTGATCATGGGTCCTGAGTTTCACAAACTCCAGTATATTGCCAATCGACGACGGGCGAGATGGAAATACTTAAATGACAACTGGTTTGAAGTGAAAGATATGACTCACCCTCCAGTATTTACCACTCGAGCAAGTATTGAAGAAGCAGTAGGGATGGACCTCTTACCATCAGGAGATCCAATTATTATCAAGATCGTTGTTGGAGAATTGCCAAGGGTGAGGCCAGAGTTAAAAGCGGACCTTTATGGGGTTTGTGGGGCTCCAGGAACGGCTGAAGGGCCTGCGAGGGTAATCATGTCTTACAGTGAATTGGACCAGGTTCAGAAGGGAGAGGTTTTGGTTTGCCCGGGGACAAATCCTGCCTGGACACCTGTATTTGGACTGGTCAAGGCAGTGGTCTCGGATAGGGGAGGAACCCTAAGCCATACTGCAATTGTGGGCAGAGAGTATGGAATCCCAACCCTGGTCAATACCTTTACAGGGACATCTACAATAAAAACAGGGCAGAGGGTGAGGGTGGATGCAACCGAAGGAGCACTATACATCCTGGATAAGTGAAGATTTCTTTCCTCTCAGTCTTTTAATCTTTGGAGAAAGCGGGAATTGGTATGGAATTCTGTGGGATGGACGTTTTTAAGTTGGTCTCCCATTATGGATGGCCCATCTATCCATGCAGGGAAAAAGTTAATCCTGAGAAACTCCCTTTTACCCGCTGGTGGGATTAGCCTTTATATTTAAAGATTTTTTAAAGGCTAAATTTCCTTTGAGGAGACCCCTTTCAAACCACTTAGAATCCGAGATCGATTAACTCGGATAAGACCAGAAAGGAGGGAATCCAATGGAAGACTTAGGACCAAAAGCAAAATGGACTATCACCCAACCTTGGAGAGGCATCTTCGGGCTAATTGTCACTGTCTGTTATGTAATGATCATCACATCAATCTTCGAAGTTCAATATTTTCTAAGTTTCTACACACTTCTGATCATGGCTATGGTCCCAATCCTGGTGATGGTGGGTTTGGGCTGGAGAGCGAAATATCCCCCCACTGATGGAATTCCTCAACCCTGGAAGGGGATGTTTCTCACGGGCTTCGTTATCATCTTGGGGACACTGGTGGCCATGGCTGTGAAGTCCTTTCTCAGCGGTGGTTCGGCTCAACCTTTCACGAACATCTACCTGATCTCTACGGTACTTACGACCTTCTTTCTCGTGGTGGCCTTTGGGATGTGGCCCTTTGAAAAACTCTCCTTCAGCGTAAAGGGATGGCTTACCCTGATCCTTGCCTATGTGTTAATGTGGTTTCTGCTGAAACTATATAATTTCAGTCATCTCTCCTTTCCTGCAGGGGTTATACCTTCCCCTGTAAAACCTGTTCCTTTTTATGCCCCTGGGGGCCCATTCCAGCAGTTTGCAGATATTGCTCCACAGGGACCTTTCCGCTGGGAGTGTGCCATTACCTTCTACTTCTGGATGCTTGTATTTCTTTTTGTCTTTATCAATCTTGATATGTGGCCATTTACCAAATTTCCAAAATTGATGAAGCAACCCTTATTTGGTATCGTCTTCACCATCGTCTGTTTCATCCTTGGTTGGATTGCCTACAGCATCGCATTAAATCTGCTCAATGTTGAACCTTTAAATTTACTGCTCGCTGGGGTCTGCTGGTGTTTTGGAATACTTTTGATTATGACCATGTTCCAGATGTGGCCTGGCCGCAATTTGAAGCAACCTGGATGGGGATTCGTCAACATCCTGCTGGCTATTGGAATTGGAATTGTGGCCTACTATCCCTATAAGGCCTTTGCGGTCTGGAACTTCGGTAAGGAGGCTATGGCCTACCCTAATGGCATTTTCATACTGGCCAATATGATGCTTGGCATTACCTTCCCTGCCTGGGTAGCCTATTCAGATTTTTGGGACTTTTGGCCATTACCTCCAACTCCTCCTCCACCGGAGTCTAAATAGGTCAGATGGGGAGGCACCCCTCTAAGGGGTGTCTCCCCATTTAGAGGAGGTTCAATGATATATTAAAAATAAATAAGGAATCTAAGAGAAAGGAGCAACTATCATGTCGGATTTAAGTTATGACGCAATCGTTATTGGTGGAGGACATCATGGGCTGATCATTGCCTGCTATCTTCAAAAGGCTGGATTGAAGACAGCCATCTTTGAACGTGCCTCAAAATTAGGAGGAGCAGCAACGAGTCAGGTGGGGCCAGTTCCAGGGTTTCTTCTAAACGACTGCGCCCAGTGGACTCGCTTTTATGGTCATCCTGCTTACAATGATTTCAACCTCCGAGAAAAAGGATTAGAATATATCTTTCCAGAAGAAAATGAGGCAATGATTTTTGACAATGATACATGCTTGATCGGCTACTCTGCCCTAAAAGTGGTTGACCCCATATCAGGAAGGACAGAGGTCTCCAATGAGAATCTCCAGAAGACCCTCGATGGGATTAGACGATTTTCTCAGAGGGATGCAGATACTGCAGAAGAACTGTTTCGTAGGTATATGAAAAAATGGAAATCTGCAATGGGAAAATATCGCTTCTCACCTCCCACCCCATGGGGTGAGAAGAATGAATTGGAAAAACTCTGTGACGATCCAAAAGATGGGATTGACCCTATCTACCAGTTTATGACCACCCAGCAGTTAGCCTATGATCTCTTCGAGAGCGAAGAGTTACGCACACTATTCATCCGGGCGGCTATGACCTCATTTGGAGGAGCACCCCACGATGTGATTGGACTCCATGGTTTTATTCACGCCATTGGATTGGTCCTTTCTTGGGAGCCTGCAGCCATTGCCCGAGGAGGAAGTCAGTCTATCACCAATGCATTGCAGAAGGCCTTTACAGAGATGGGAGGAGAATTCTTTGTGAATAGTGAAGTGGTCAAACTCCTTATTGAGAATGGAAAGGCAAAGGGTATTCGTCTTAGAAATGGGGTGGAAGTTGAGGCCAAAGGCCTGGTGGTAAGCAACCTTAGCGCCCTTCAATCCGTCCAACTCATTGGAGAAGAAAATCTCGATTACAAAATTGTAAGACGTGTCAAAAATATCCGCTACGACAGGCACAATGTGATATGGGCAGTAGTGGCTGTTCACGAACTGCCTCGATATAAAGCAGCCTCCTTTAATCCGGATTGTGGTCCCCAACCCAGACTTTATATGGGCCCAAGAAACGCCGACTATATGGCAAACCAATACCTCTCGGAGATATTTGTTAAAGGGATTGCTAACCGGCTCTTTATGTTTGTAGGCCCTGATAGCATATGGGATCCCTCGAGGGCCCCTGGAGGCAAACATATTATTGGGGTGGAGGAGTTTTCTGCGCCTAAAAGATTCTTTTCTGCAAGTCGGTGGCAAGAACTGAGAAATGAGTTTGAGAATGCCATTATCAGGGAATGGCAGATCTATGCCCCAAACATGACGCGTGATAATGTGATTGCCTGTCGTGTGGTCACTCCCTATGATATTGAATTGCGACATCCGAACATGCATGAGGGTTCGATTTCCTGTGGAGATATGATCATTTCTCAGATGGACCGATTCCGTCCCACCCCAGAACTGTCCAACTATCGAACTCCAATTAAGAATTTTTACCTCTGCTCCTCTGCAAGCCATAATGGCGTTGGGACGGGAAGAGGATGCTCCTACAACTGTTATCAGGTAATCCGAGGGGATTTTGCCTTAAAGAGTTGAAGGGGGAAGATATGTGTGCTGAAAAATTGATATACTGGTTTGAAGAATTAGGAAAAGAACATAATGATTTGGTGGGCAAGAAGTGTGCAAACTTAGGGGTGATGTGTCAGATGGGTCTACCAGTACCCCCAGGGTTTGCCCTCTCCATAGATATGTATAAAAGATTCGTCGAAGAAACAGGGGCGATGAGAGAAATCTCTCGCTATGTTTCAAGCCTCGGTGAACTCAAGGGTCAAGGGATAAAAATATTTGAGGAAGCCAGTCAGACGATTCAAAGGATCATTGAAGAGAGGGAAATTCCAATGCCCCTAAAAGAGTTAATTAAAAGACATTATAACGAACTCTGTAAAAAGGTAGGAATCGATGAGGTAGCGGTCTCAGTAAGGTCAGCAGGGGTAGAGAGCAGACCCGGGATGTTTGAAACCTATCTTAATGTTAGAGGAATTGATGAGGTTCTGGATAAAGTCAAGAAGGTTTGGGCAAGCGCCTATACTGCTCGAGCCATTGCATTTCGGGTCAATAAAGGCCTTCCCCTGATTGGAGATGAATTGGGGGTTGCAATCCCAAAGATGGTAAATGCCTGTTCCTCAGGGATTGGATTTACCGTAAACCCTGTAACAGGCGACGACTCAAAGATTGTGATTGAATGTAATTGGGGTTTAGGAGAGGGAGTGGTCAGTGGGGTTGAAAGTGTGGATAGATTCGTTGTGGATAAGGAAAGTTTGGAAATCACAGAAAAGTTTGTTGGAAGGAAGGAAAAACAGGTTTTGAGTAAGGAAAGAGGAGTGGTTTGGGAAGAGGTCCCCTTAGATAAACAGTCAATTCCTTGTCTAAGAGATGTGGAGGTCATAGAGGTTGCTAAACTGGCTAAGACCCTTGAGCAATCTTTAGGTTGTCCCCAGGATATGGAGTGGGCGATTGACTTAGAACTTCCCTTTCCTAAAAACATATTCCTTCTTCAAACTCGTCCTGCAAAGGTGGCTGTTAAAAAGCCGTTATCCCCAACAGAAAGGATCATCGATCTCATCGCCAAAAAATATTCCGGGGTATGAATCTTAGTCCTATCAAAAATATATAATACGAGGAGGAAGTATGATGAGATTGAAAGATAGGGTGGCCATTGTTACAGGTGGGGCTAGGGGATTGGGAAAGGCATTTTCCATTGCCCTGGCAAAAGAGGGAGCCAAGATCATGGTGGTCGATATTGCGGACTTTGAACAGACGCTAAGGGAGATTGAATCTTCAGGTGGAGTGGCCAGAGGCATCATGGCTGACGTCTCCCTTGAAGAGGATACTCTTAAGATGGCCGAGGAAACTTTCAATGCCTATGGAAGGATTGACATCCTGGTCAACAATGCAGCCATTATTTATGGACTTCTTAGAAAACCCTTCTTTGAGATCGACCCTGAACTGTGGGATAAGGTGATGAAGGTAAATGTCAAAGGGCCCTGGCTCTGCACCAGAGCAGTCTTCCCTTATATGAAAAAACAAGGAAAGGGTAAGATTATCAACCTTTCTTCAGAAACCTTTTTTACTGGTTCTCATGGTTTCGTCCATTATGTCGCATCTAAAGGGGCCGTAGTTGGATTAACACGGGCACTTGCTGTGGAATTGGGACCATATAATATCAATATCAATGCAATTGCACCAGGATTTACAGATACAGAGGCGAGCCGATCGATTGCGGATGTCACAAAATATGACGTCAGTCGAACCCCTCTTGGACGACTCCAGCAGCCTAGAGATCTCATAGGGGCAGTCATCTTTCTCGCCTCGGATGATAGTGATTTCATCACTGGACAAACCCTCTTGGTAGATGGTGGACGGGTAATGCATTAACCTATTGCTCTTTTCGGATTAAAGATTTAGCAAATTCTTATGCCCTGAGTGAGCCAGGCTGGGGTCTCTTTTCATTGGCTATAAATGAGGCAGGAAGGATTGACTCTCTTTTTAACTCTCCCACCATATCCAAAAAGGCCTTACCTGGTGGGGACAATGGCCTTTCACTATGGTAAATAATATCTGTAAAGAAAATAATATTTCCTTCTTCAAGGGGAATCACCTTTAGAGTACCCATCTCCAGTTCCTCCTGTATATCCGGTTGAAACATGAAAGAGACGGCTTTATTCTGTTTCACATACTCTACAATAAAATCTAAACTGCTTGCCTCAATAATCACCGATGGCCAGATCCCATACTCCTGAAATTTCCTAAGGATGGCTTCCCTTGAACCGGATCCCTTTTCCCTCAAGATCACAGGCTCTCCATTAAGTTCTCTCAGAGAGACGCTCTCTTTTTTTGAAAATCTGTGTTGGGGTGAGGCAACAAGGACGAACTCTACCGTAGAGAAAAACCTTGATTTGATTTTTCGATCCAGATTTAGCTGGGCGATAATGGCAAGTTCATTCTTCATTTCAACAATACTTCTCGCCATACTCTCCGAATTTCCTTCTTCTAAGATAACCTTTATTCGAGGGAATCTTCTCTGAAATTCAGAGAGGATTGAGGGCATAATATAACGAGCATAATTCTTCGTGGTTCCAATTCTCAGGGTCCCTCTAATCAGTTTTTTGAAATCCCTCATCTTTTCTTCTGCTTCGCCTACAAGATCAAAGATCTTCTCTGCATACTGGTAGAGAAGCTCCCCTGCCTCATTCAACTGTATTCTTCTCCCAACCTGTTGAATGAGTTTCAGATTCAAAGATTTTTCTAAGGCCCTCACCTGAATGGTTACAGCAGGTTGAGTGACATTTAATTCCTCTGCTGCCTTTGTAAAGCTCCCCCTTTTAATCACCAAGTAGAATGCCTCTAATTGTTTAAGGTTCAAAAGATTCTCCTTAAATTGCCTATTATTGACTTTTATAAAAAGAAATTAAAAATGCCATTTTTAAAGATATAGAACTTTATGTAAATAAAAAGGTTTTTTAAAATCCATTAAATTTTTTTATGGTATTATAAAAATAATTATATTGACTTGTCAACACAGAAAAATATATTAATTTTGATACCACCCTTTTATTAAATTTCAATGCCAGCCTAAACCATAAGAGAAAAAAGGAGAAGAAATGAAGTTGTTATTCTGGCTTGAGGAAATTGGGAAGGAACATAACGCCATTGTAGGAAAGAAATGCGCAAATCTTGGAGAGATGATCCGAATGGGACTACCTGTTCCTCCCGGCTTTGCCATCTCTATCGATATGTATCGAAAGTTCCTCATAGATACCGGAGCCTTTCAGGAACTATCAAACTTTGTGGCTCAATTGGGCAACCTGAAGGATTTTGATATCGCAAAGATTGACCAAATAAGTCAAACAATTCAAGGAATGATTGAAGAAAAAAGAATGCCCCCTTCCCTTGAAATGGAGATCAGCGAAAACTACGAAAGGCTTTGCCAACGGACAGGAATCCCAAATGTAGCGGTCTCAGTCCGCTCTGCTGGAGTAGAGAGTAGACCAGGGATGTTCGAAACCTATCTCAATGTTAAAGGTATAGATGAGATCATACAAAAGGTAAAAAAGGTTTGGGCAAGTGCTTACACTTCTCGAGCTATTGCCTTCCGGCTCAATAAAGGCCTTCCATTATTGGGGGACGAACTTGGAGTTGCGGTTTTGAAAATGGTCAATGCCTGTGCTTCAGGAATCGGATTTACGGTCGACCCAATCTTAGGGGATGATACCAAGGTTGTTCTTGAAAGCAACTGGGGGTTAGGTGAGGGTGTGGTCAGTGGAGAAGGAAGTGTAGATCGATTTGTTATCGATAAAAAAACTCTGGAGATAATAGAAAGGATCATTGGAGAAAAGAGTAGACACGTTGTAGGTAGAGGAGTTGGAGCAGAGTGGGAGGAGGTCCCGCCTGAGAAGAGATCGATTCCCTGCCTCAATGATCCTGAAATCAGAGAGATTGGAAGATTGGCTATAGAGATAGAAAAGAAATTGGGGGGTCCTCAGGATATTGAATGGGCAATTGATTTAGATTTTTCCTTCCCTAATAACATATTTCTTCTTCAAACTCGACCTGCTAAGGTAGTGGCGAAAAAATTAGAATCGACTTCTGATCAGATTATCGACTTGATGGCCAAACTTTATAGACCTTAATTCAACTACTCAAGAGGGGAGGTGATGGAAAGGCTAATAGGACCAAAGAAGGTAAGGAGACGGCAGGCGCAGTGAACCCATTCAATAAAAACGAAGGAGGTCGATATGACGGAGAAAATTTTAAGTAAAAAAGGTTTGTGGGATGAAGTGCCAGGGTATGATTTCATCGAAGAGATTGACCTTCCTGAGATGCATTCCTGGTTTCTTGATGGAACACACAGCATTCCTCCCTGGACACCCCTATACGGTTGGTTTTGGATCCGATACTGTTGCCATGGGTTGAAGTATGCAGCCGATACCTTAAGCATCCCAACATGCAAGGGCTGGGAAATGAGATTTAAAAACGGTGGATCCTATAACGCATTCCATATCGTAAGAGATGAAAAGGAGATTGCGGAAAGAGAGGTCCGCTTTAGATTGGCCCTAAGGCCCTGGATTGAGGACTTCGATGGACTGTGGGATAAGGGTAAGAAAGAATTATTAGGGATTTATAATAAACTCAAAGAACTGGATGTGGATAATGCCTCAAACTTCCAACTTTACAATCACAACTACGACCTGATACTTGCCTACAAAAGGATGTGGGAAATTCATTTTCTCGGAATGTATGCCTCTTATAATGCATGGCTCATACTTGAAGACCTCTGTAAGACACGTTTTGGGATGAAGGATCAGGATCCTCAATTTCAAGATATGTTAAGGGGTTTCCCGAATAAGGTCTATGAGGTCGATAAGAAATTATGGGAATTTGGTCAATTGGCCAGAGAAATAGGACTGAGTGATATCTTTAAAAATACCGAACCTGAAAAGATCATACCAAAGTTGGAGGAGAGTTCTAAGGGGAAAGAATGGGTGAAGCAATTTATGCATTTTATGGAAACAGATGAGGTCGGAGGATGGAGGATGAGGAGAATGAATGAACTCCTTGAACCCTATTGGCTTGAAGATCCAAGTACCCCGATAGGGCTAATTAAAGACTTCATCACGAGGGGAACCGATTACGTCCTTGAAGACACAAGAAAAGAGTTGGTTAAAAAGAGAGAAAGTGCTATTGCCAACCTCCTTCAGAAGGTACCTCCTAATGAAAAGGACCTCTTTAAGGGATTGATTCAACTGGCTGGAAAGGCAAGTTCTTATAGTGAAGAGCACGACCTCTACTGCGAACTAATGGTCCAGGCTTTTATGCGACGTGGGTATCTTGCCATGGGGAAAAGGCTTGCTAAAAATGGAACGATTGACCACCCAGATGGTATCTTTTTCCTAAACCCTGACGAGATCGATCGAGTGATGATGGTTCCTGATAGACACGATATGCGATTTATCACCAGAAGGCGCAGGGCAGCATGGGAGGATTGGCAGAAGACTCCCAACCCTCCCCTGATTACCGATAGGGCAAGTCTTGAAGAGGCTGTGGTCAACGACCTTTTACCCTCAAAAGATGCCATTGCCATTAAGATTGTTGTGGGCGATATGCCTGTGGTTAAACCAGAATTAAAAGCAGATCTCTTTGGGCTCTGCGGTTGTCCGGGTGAGGCTGAGGGAATTGCCCGAGTAGTTGTATATTACGAAGAGTTAAAAAATGTAAGACCTGGTGACATTCTGGTTTGCCCGGGCACCAATCCAGCCTGGACGCCTGTCTTCGGCATCGTCAAAGCAGTGGTTACGGATAGAGGAGGAACCCTCTCCCATGCAGCAATCATTGGAAGAGAGTATGCGGTTCCCACTGTGGTCAATACATTTGAAGGGACGACAAAGATTAAATCAGGTCAACGGATCAGAGTTAATGCCAATGAGGGAGCGATCTTCATCTTAGATAAGTAATACATTTTAAGGCCTGAATCCTCTTTATTAGATTTTTCACTGTTTCTCTGGTAACGGGAATGATTTTAAAAATCTCTGAGGATTCAGGCCTCTTATTGTTAAATGACTTAAAAAAATTTTTAATGCTCAAATTAAATTTCATTATACCTAAATCCTTTGAATTAAAATCCTTTGATGAATATTATAAATTTTATTTATATGGCTATAAAAATTATTGTCTTGACTTATATCGACAAGAAAATATACTTTCTGTTAACCATTTATCCTTTGCAACTTCATTCTTAAAAGAAAGGAGAAAACCATGCCACAGTATGATGGTATTATTATTGGTGGTGGTCCGAATGGGTTGACTTTGGGTTGTTATTTAGCGAAGGCGGGTTTGAGGGTATTGATATTGGAGAAGAGGTATGAGATGGGGGGTGGGCTTTGTTCTGAGATGGTGACTATACCTGGGTTTATTCACAACACGCATGCGATTTATCATCCGATGGTGGATTATGCTCCTGTGTTTGAGGATCTGGGGTTGGATAAGACTTATGATCTTCGGTATATTCATCCTGAGTTAGTGATGGCTATGGTTTTTGAGGATGGTAGGAGTTTGTGTATTTATTCTGATGTGGAGAGGACGTGTGCTTCATTTGCTCAGTTTTCTAAGGGGGATGCGGAGGCTTATCGGGATACTTATCGTCGGTATAAGGAGTATGTGGATCTTTTTTTAGCGCCTGCGACTTATGATATGCCAAAGCCTGCCATAGAGCAGGTGGTTAAGCTTCATTCTAAGCCATTGGGTCGTGAGATCAGTGCTCTTTCTGAGAGGAAGCCGATTGATATTATTCATGGGGTTTTTGAGAATGATCGGGTAAGGGCGTTAATGCTTTATGCTACCTGTATGTGGGGTTTGGATTATGATTTGGAGGGGTTGGGTTATTTGGTGCCTTTGATGGTGAATCGGGCTTCGAATTATCGTCTTTGTGTTGGGGGTTCACATCATATGGCCCATTTGATGTATAAGTTTTTTTACAGGCATGGGGGTAGGTTATTGGGGAGTCAGGTGATTAGGAGGATTATTGTTGAGGGTGGGGTTGCAAGGGGTGTGGAGATGGAGGATGGGACGGTATATGAGGCGACGAAGTTTGTTGCCTCAAGTATTGATCCTTATCAGACATTTCTCAGGTATATTGGGGAGGCCAATCTTCCTAAGGATCTTTTGGTTCGTGTAAAGGATTGGAAGTGGGAGAGGTGGTCGCTTTTTGATGTGCATTTGGCTCTTTTTAATGCCCCTGAGTTTAAGGGGGCCTCTTTGAATCCTGATTTAAACAGGGCCTTTATTTATGTATTGGGTTTTGAGACGGAGGGGGATTTGATTGATCATTATAAGGCATTGAAGAGTGGGGATTTAAGGGTTTCTGGGTTTAATTGTTGTTTTCCTACGCTTTTTGATCCTTCTGAGGCTCCTTCTGGTAGGCATACGGGTTTGATTTCGGAGCATGCGCCTTATCGTTTAAGGGATGGTGGAGCTGAGAAGTGGTATAAGATTAGGCAGGTGCATGCGAGGGAGTTATTGGAGAGGCTCAGGGTTTACGCGCCCAATATGGGGGATGATAATATTCTTTGGACCTATATATCGAGTCCTTTGGATATAGAGAATAAGTTTTCGGATATGGTTGAGGGTTCGATCAAGCAGGGTGGTTATTATCCTTTGCAGATGGGGTATTTGAGGCCTAATGAGCTCTGTTCTCAGTATGCGACTCCGATTAGGAATCTTTATGTATGTGGGGCATCGGTCTTTCCAGGTGGTTTGGTGACCTATGGGGCGGGATATAATGCTGCCAATAGGATTGCTCAGGATTTAGGGCTGAAGAAGTGGTGGAGGGAGCCTGAGATTGTGGCCAGGGCTAAGGCTGAGGGGTTACTGTAGGAGGGTTGAGATGAAGGTGAATTCTACGGGTTTGGGGCAGACGACGATGGTTGCTTCTTTTACGAAGATTTATAGGGATCCTGATAGTGGGGATAACCTGAAGCTCAGGATTGAGTCTTCGGAGCCTATTCATTGGGTGATTACAGCGACTTTGGAGGGGGCGGATTTGAGGAATTTTTTAAGGCTTTTGATGAGGCCTTCGGTTCTTTATTATGCTATTTTGTTGATGTTAAAGAGAAAGGGCTAAAAGGGAGGAGATTTTATGGCAGATGCGAGTTATGATGCGATAGTGGTTGGGGGTGGACATCATGGGACTATCATTGCTTGTTATTTACAGCAGGCTGGGCTTAGGACTGTGATTTTTGAGCGTCAGCATGAGTTGGGGCGAGGTGCGTGTGGGGAGGAGCTTCCTTTGCCTGGATTTTTGCAGAACACTTGTGCGCATTTTACAAGGTTTTGGGCTCATCCTGCGTATACGGATTTTAATTTGAGGGAGTATGGTCTCAATTATATCTTTCCTGATCAGAATGAGGGGATGGTCTATCCTGATGGGACTTGTTATGTGGGTTATTCTGCCTTCAGGGTTGATCCTGTGACGGGCAAGGAGGTTTATTCTGAGGAGAATGTGAAGAGGACTTATAATGAGATTGCACGGTTTTCTAAGGTGGATGCAGAGACTTATCTGGATTTATTGGGGAAGTATCAGAGGAAGTGGAGGTCTGCTTTTCGTGAGTATAGGTATAGTCCGCCTACGCCCTGGGGGGTGAAGAATGCGTTGGAGAGGCTCTGTGATGATCCTGTGGATGGGATTGATCCTGTCTATCAGTTTATGACCGGCACCCAGATCGCTAAGGATCTTTTCGAGAGCCCCGAAATGCAAGTTCTCTTCATGAGGGCCATCTTAACCTCTTATGGGATTTATCCTGGGGATGTGATAGGGCTTTATGTTTTTGTTCATGTGATAGGGTTGACGCTTTCTTTTGAGTCTGCATCTATTGTTGTTGGGGGGACGCATACGATTACGCATGCTCTTCAGAGGGCTTTTAGTGCTATGGGGGGAGAGTTTTGTGTGGAGTCTGAGGTGGACAAGGTGATTGTGGAGAATGGGAGGGCCAGGGGTGTGAGGTTGACCAATGGGACGGAGGTTGAGGCGAAGCAGTTGGTTGTGAGTGACCTCGGTGTTCCTCAGACGATCTTCAGGCTCCTTGGAGAAAACTACGTAAGCCCAAAGGTGGCAAGACGGATAAAAAATATTCGTTATGATCGAGGCCATGCCTACTGGGGCAACATGGCCATGCATGAGCTTCCTAAGTATAAGGCAGCTTCTTATAACCCCGATATTGGCAATCAGCCAAGGCTTTATATGGGAGATAAGGACCCAGAATACCTCTCCTGGAAATATCA
>JBBIRM010000067.1:0-13822 GCA_037441765.1 Deltaproteobacteria bacterium
ATAAGATTTTCTCCGACATCCCTACCCGATTCCCCGGATGAGTGAGGTGTTACAGCAGAATGAGCAATCTCATTGACATTCCTTTATTTTTAAGATATTTTTAAAAGGGAGGATGAACTTGAAAAGAAGGCGAATTATATTTTTATTTATTTTCTTCTTGACCCCTCTATTCTTCTCTATCCCAGGTGATTCACAAGAGAAGGCTCCTATCTTTATAATAGAAGTGGATGGGATTATCAATCCTGCGACTGCAAAATTCATTATAGAGTCGATCGATCAGGCTCAGGAAAAAGGGGCCCAAGCGTTAATCATCCAGTTGGATACCCCTGGAGGGTTAATGGAGTCAATGAGAATCATTGTTAAAAGAATTCTCACCGCAAATATCCCTATTATTGTCTATGTGGGGCCACGTGGAGCAAGGGCTGCCTCAGCAGGAGTCTTTATCACCCTGTCTGCTCATATTGCGGTGATGGCTCCGAGCACCCACATTGGAGCGGCACATCCTGTCACCTTAGGAGAAGGAAAAGAGAGTAAAACGATGTCTGAAAAGATAGTCAATGATACGGTCTCCTATATCAAAACGATTGCAAAGACCAGAGGTAAGAATGTGGATTGGGCTGAAAAGGCTGTGAGAAAAAGTGTCTCTATCACCGAGGAAGAAGCGGTTAAAATGAATGTAGTGGATTTTGTAAGCCCTGATGTTTACGACCTGCTTGATCGGATCGACGGGAAGGTTATCAAATTTGATGGTGTCTCTCGGACACTTTTCACCAAGGGAGTAAAACCTCGGTCCCTGCAGATGAGCTGGCGTTATCGGTTCCTCGATATAATCTCTAACCCAACCATTGCTTACATCTTTTTGATGTTAGGGATATACGGTGTCTTTTTTGAACTTTCAAATCCAGGAGCCATCCTCCCGGGTGTGGTCGGAGGAATCTTTCTCATCCTTGCCTTCTATTCCCTCCAGATGCTTCCCATCAACTATGCAGGGTTAGCCCTCATCCTTTTTGCAATTGTCCTTTTCATTGCAGAGATCAAGGTGGTAAGCCATGGTCTGCTCTCTGTGGGGGGTGTCATCTCACTTCTCCTCGGCTCCTTGATGTTGATTGAAAGTCCAACCGAATATATGAGGATCTCCCTGACTGTAATCATTCCTGCTGTTTTAGTAAGCGCAGGTTTCTTTACCTTTGCAGTCACAAAGGCCATCAAGGCACGCCTTAAAAAACCCACTACAGGGATGGAGGGTCTGGTAGGTGAAATCGGAATTGCAGTAACCAATATTGACCCTGAAGGGAAGGTCTCCGTTCATGGGGAGTACTGGAATGCCTTCAGTGAGGAGAGGATTGAAAAAGATCAAAAGGTGGAAGTCGTGAGTGTAAAGAACCTAAAACTTCAAGTAAAACGCATTCCATAAGGAGGGATAGATATGACAGGGTTGCCATCGGGATTGTTTTTTCTAATCATTTTTTTAATCATCTTGGCTGCTTCCGCGATCAAAGTCCTTAGAGAGTATGAAAGAGGGGTTATTTTTCGGTTGGGAAGATTGATTGGTGCCAAAGGGCCAGGCATCTTCTTTATCATCCCTGGGGTTGATAAGATGATCCGTGTCAGCCTGAGGCTGGTCACCATGGATATCCCACCTCAAGATGTCATTACACGGGATAATGTCTCCATTAAGGTCAATGCAGTGGTATACTTTCGGGTGGTCGATCCAAACAGGGCTGTCGTTGAAGTAGAAAATTATCTCTATGCCACCTCTCAGCTTGCCCAGACCACTCTCCGTAGTGTGGTAGGACAGGTAGAACTTGATGAATTGCTTGCACACAGGGAGAAGATCAACATGCAACTTCAAGACATCTTAGATAAGCATACAGACCCCTGGGGTATTAAAGTAACCTTGGTTGAGACAAAGGCTGTAGATCTTCCAGAGGAGATGAGAAGGGCAATTGCCCGGCAGGCAGAGGCGGAGCGAGAGAAACGGGCAAAGATCATCCATGCAGAGGGAGAGTTTCAGGCTGCCGAAAAGTTAGCCCAGGCGGCTCAGGTGATCAGTGTTACACCTGCTGCCCTTCAACTAAGGTTCCTTCAAACGCTTACTGAAGTGGCCACAGAGAAGAATTCAACAACGATCTTTCCAGTGCCTATCGATTTGCTCAAGCCTTTTTTGGAAAAGAAGTAGAGATTTCGAGGGGCGATTCATCGATCGCCCCTTCCCTTTTAAGTAACCAATCCACTTTGCTCAAGATCCCCTGAAGGATTCGAACTTCTCTTTCATCCATCTGGCTCCTTCCAAAAAGTTTTCTTAGTGACCTCATGATCCGTTTGGGATTTCGAGGATCTAAAAACCCTATGGCCGTAAGCGTCCTTTCCATATGTTCAAACATATTTTCAAGATCTTCTGCTTTTGCTAAGGGAAGGGCTTCATTTGGATTACTGGCAGAGGTTTGAAACAGTTCATAGCAGATCACCATCACCGATTGAGCCAGATTAAGCGAGGGGAAGAGGGGGGAGGAAGGAATCCTTACAAAGAGGTGGCATTGGGATAACTCCTCATTTGTTAATCCCTCCTTCTCCGAACCAAAAACAAGGCCAATGGAATTTTTTGCAGATATAGGAATGAGCCTTTGGGCTAACTGCCTTGGTGTAAGCAGAGGGCTTCTTTCTTTCCCTTTTCTTGAAGTCATTCCGACCACGCAATTCAACTTAGAAATGGCCTCTCTCAAGCTATGTTCTTCTTCCGCCCTTTCTAATATCTCCTCTGCTCCAGAGGCCAGTCTATATGCATTCGGGTGAAGAGGAGAACATCCATTGACGATGACCAGACGACCTATCCCCATGTTTTTCATGGCCCTTGCAACCGAACCGACATTCTCATGAAATCTGGGTCTAACTAAAATAACCGAAATGGCATCCAATCTTATTTTCCTCACCATGGATTTTATTATAGCGATTAAAAATAACCTTGACTATCATTTTTTTTTATCTTATTTTCAATTTTAAAAATTTATTTAAATACAAAATCCTATGAGGATGAGAGTTCCTTTTTTCGATCTGAGCAAACAGTTTTCTTCCATCGAGAATGAAGTTCGGATCTCTCTTGAGGAGGTATTTAAGACACAACAATTCATTTTAGGGCCTCAAGTTCAACAATTAGAGGAAACGATTGCTTCCTATTGCCAAACAAGATATGGAATTGGGGTGGCATCTGGTTCGGACGCCCTTCTTATTGCTTTAATGGCCTTAGGGATTGGGAAGGGAGACGAAGTGATACTCCCTCCTTTTACCTTCTTTGCAACCGCAGGGTCTGTTTCGAGGTTAGGGGCCAAGCCTGTTTTTGTTGATATCGATCCAGAAACCTTAAATATCGATCCCTCAAAGATTGAGGAGAAGATTACCAAAAAGACAAAAGCCATCATCCCTGTCCACCTGTTTGGTCAGTGTGCGGACATGGACCCAATTTTACAGATTGCAAAGGCAAGGAATCTTTTCGTCATCGAGGATGCGGCTCAGGCCATAGGGGCGGAGTATAAACCCTCTTCTCATTCTCAAAGCAGAAGGGCTGGTGGGATGGGAGATTTGGGATGCTTCTCATTCTATCCAACTAAAAACTTAGGTGCTATGGGAGACGCAGGAATGGTTGTCACAAACCGGTTGGATCTGGCAGAGAAGATTCGAATCTTAAGGGTCCATGGAAGTGAGCCAAAATATTTTCACAAATGGATTGGACTCAACAGCCGTCTCGACACAATTCAGGCTGCCATACTTTTGGTAAAATTTAAATATCTTGAAAAATGGACAAGAGAGAGGCAGAAGAAGGCTAAAACGTATCATGCCCTTTTTACAGACAATTCTTCATATATCCCAGATCTCCGACTCCCAATAACCCAATATGAAAACATTCATATCTACCATCAATATGTGATCCGTGTTAGGGAAAGAGACCGCCTGAGGGAATACCTCTTTAATGAGGGGGTTGGGACTGATATCTACTACCCCCTTCCACTTCATTTGCAAGATTGTTTCTCCTTTCTGAATCATCGGCGGGGAGATTTTCCAAATTCTGAAAAGGCCTCAGAGGAAGTCCTTGCCCTACCCATCTATCCTGAGTTGACAGAAGATCAACAACTCTTCATCGTGGACCGAATTAGAGCCTTTTACAGGAGGTGAAAGAGATTCAGGAAATAGAAACAATTGGAAGCCAATGAATCGCTTAAAAATATCGGATCAACTTATTCAAAAGATTAAAAATAAAGAATCCTTGATTGGAATCATCGGCCTTGGATATGTGGGTCTTCCTCTGGTGGCAAGGTTTGCAGAGGAGGGATTTAAAATCTTGGGTTTTGATGTCGATCCCAAAAAGGTAAATCAATTAAAAAATAGTAAAAGTTACTTGAAGGCTGTTCCTTCTTCAAAAATTTCTCAATTTATTAGAGATGGAAAGTTTGATGTGACGGATGATTTTTCACGCCTTGGTGAACCTGATTGTATACTGATCTGTGTCCCGACCCCACTTAGCGACAAAATGGAACCTGATCTTCAGTACATTGAAAATACGACAGATTCCATTCAAAGGCAATTGCGTAGGGGACAACTGGTTGTCCTCGAAAGCACAAGTTACCCTGGAACAACAGAGGAGTTGATTCTTCCACGTTTGAAATCCACGGGTTTGATCCCTGGAAAGGGAAGACCCCGGGAATAAAGAATTCACCACACGAGAAATTCCCAAAATTGTTTCAGGTCTTACACCTTCCTGCAAGAAGGTGGCCACCACACTTTACCAGCAGATAGTAATAAGGGTTGTGCCTGTTTCTTCTCTACGCATTGCTGAACTAACCAAACTTCTCGAAAATATTTATAGAAGTGTCAACATTGCCCTGGTTAATGAACTTAAGATGCTCGCTGATCGGATGGGGATTGATATCTGGGAGGTTATCGAGGCGGCAAGTACAAAACCCTTCGGCTTCTCACCCTTCTACCCTGGTCCAGGAATGGGAGGACACTGTATCCCTATCGATCCTTATTATCTCTCGTGGAAGGCGCGGGAATTCGATTTTACAACAAGGTTCATCCATCTTGCTGGAGAGATCAATGTTCATGTCCCCTACTATGTAGTCAATAAGATTCAGGATGCCCTCAACCAGAGGAAAAAGAGCCTTAAAGGAGCAAAGGTTCTCATATTGGGGGTTGCTTACAAGAAAGATGTGGATGATGCCCGGGAATCCCCTGCCCTATCAATTATGGAACTCCTAAGAAAAAAGGGAGCGACTCTCCTCTACCATGATCCTTATATACCAATATTGCCGAAGTTCAGAAAATATCATTTCAAATTGAAGTCCTCACCCCTCACAGAATCCTTACTTCATCGTGTCGATACAGTCGTGGTGGTCACCGACCACACCAAGATCGATTACTCATGGGTGGTCAAACACGCCCCCCTGGTCATTGATACCCGCAATGTGACAAAAAACCTAAAGCAATGGAATTACAAGATTGTGAAGGCCTAATTGCCAAAAAACACTGCAATATCTCAAAGGACACCTTATGTATGGAATTTATTTCTTCCCCCGACTGTGAGGGACCCTGATCTCTACATTGCCTTGACTGCTATTGCCTGATTTATCTATTGCAGTAATCGTGATGGTATATATACGACCCTTCCCCTTTCCTGACCTTTCGGCTCGGAGTTTAAGAGTAATGATTCCATTATTTTGATCTATCAAAGGTTCTGTCCAATCCGGACTCGTATCCCCATCTCCCAAACCATCCTGAGGCTCGTTGCTTTTTACCATCGCACTAAGGGTGACGGGTTGGCCTGTATTGTCTGAAGCATTCGCCCATATGATGATATCCACCATCCTGTGATCGGGCGGCCAAAGAGTGGTAAGGTTAGCAACTGGGGATAAGGTAGGAGGTACGTTGTCCAATACTGTCACCGCCACATTATCATATCCTGCATCGATTCCATCAGAGACTCTGAGTTGTAAGACATAGACTCCTAACACATCAGGTTTAAATGATGGGGACACCGTATTCGCCATTGAAATGTCTCCATTGGTCAGATGGCTTCCTTTAGGCACCGCTACTAAGCTCCAGAGGTATGTAAGAGTTTGAGGAGATTGATCTGGATCATTGCTTGCTGAACCGTCAAGCGATGCTATCTCTCCCATATAGATTTCTATATCCGGGCCTGCATTGGCATTGGGTGGAACATTGGTAAGAGCAGCTATGATTTGAACTGTATCCTCAGAGGAGAGATCACCATCGTCCACAGTCAACCTGAGTTCATAGAGGCCGCTGATATCGGGAGTAAAAATGGGATAGGGTGTATCTATGTTCGAAATTTGAGAATCCTCTAACAGACTCCCTGTAGGTGTAGATACAAAGTTCCAGAGATATCTCAGAGGCAGTGGCCCATTGTCAGGATCATCGCTCATACTACCATCGAGTTTTACAGGCCTTCCCGTTAATACATTCTGGTCAGGTCCTGCATTGGCATTGGGCGCTACATTTGGAGTAGCAGCATAGATGACCACTTCATCTGGAGTGCTATCCCATAGCCCATCGTTGACAATCAGTTGAAGCCGGTAACTCCCCTTCACATCGGGGATGAATTGGGGCTTTGCGCTGTTAGAATCAGAAAGCGAGCCAGCAGTAACTCTGCTTCCCGTGGGAACCTCTATAAATGTCCAGTGAAAGGTGATCATTGCCCCTTCTGGATCATAACTTTCGCTTCCATTCAGAGTGACCACCTGATCGGTAATGACATTCTGGTCAGGCCCTGCATGGGCAATCGGAGGGCTATTCTCAAACTTAAAGGTCGCTTCGATCGTATGATTGGCAGTAATGTTATTAAAAGTAAAGGTGGTTACAGCCCCCACGGATACTCCATTTACCTTAACATCTGCCACACAGTAGTTAGAATCTGGAGTGATGTCAAACCTCTGATTTGCCCCATGATTCACTGTTATCGTCCCTGAGGGCATGATGGTTCCATTTGGTCCGGCGGTAGCAGTAATTATGTATTGGTTGATTGCAAAAATGGCCTCTATTTTATGATCTGATATAACATTGCTAAAGGTATAGGCAAGAACAGCCCCCATAGAGACTCCATCCACTTTCACTTCCGCAACATGGTAGCCTGGCCAGGGGGTAATGATGAAGGTCTGGCTTGCTCCATGATTCACAGTGACCTGACCAGATGGATAGATGGTTCCCCCTGGACTTACAGTAGCAGTGATGGTATAGGCATTTGGGGCAAAGTTGGCAGTCACAGTCTTCTGGGTATCCATATTGAGGGTCACGATGCTTTCTGTAAGATTTAAATCCCCGGTCCAGTTAAGACACCTGTAATCTTCTATCGGTGTGGCAGTGAGCTGGATCGATGCTCCTTCAGTGAAGAACTGTTCCACGCAGTCTTCAGGACAGTCGATACCAGTTCCTGTGACTTTACCGCTGCCAACTGGATTGATTGAGACAGTAAGGGTCGTCACCCCTTTCCCGCTCAAGGCCAGAATGAGCATGGGCATATCCTGGGCATTGGAGGGGATGGAAAGTGAAGCCGATTTCGATCCGATAGAGGTGGGGGAGAAGAGGATTTCCAGCGTGCAGTTTCCTGATGGAGTTAATGTTCTTTCTGAACAATTGTCACTGTGAATGCTGAATTCTCCCTGATTTGTTCCCGATAGTGTAATTGTCCCTATCTTTAGGTCAATATTGCCTGTGCTCGAAATTTTAATGGTCTGTTTGGATGTGCTATAGATATCGATGCTCCCAAAGCCCAGATAGGTAGGTGAAGCAGAGATTTGGGGTTTGGGCATAAAACTTAGGGCATAAGTAAAACTGATTTCCTTTGTGCTTTTTAATCCCTCTGCTGTTAAAGTCGCCTTGAGGATATGAGGACCTGGAATGATATCTTGAAGGTAAGTGGTATAGGATGTAAATCCGTTGAGTGAGATCGCTTCGGTCTTGATTAGAGTCCCATCCAGTTCAATTTGAAGTTCTGCACCGACTGAACCAAAAAGGCTCGCTATGACAATTACCGGCTCTGTATTGGTGGGGTAGTCTTTCTTGTCTGTTGTAAGGCCAAGAAGCACTGCATCCCCAACGTCAAAGGCTTCGGAACCGGATACAAGAAGGACCCCATCATTGCTAAAGATTCCATATACAAGACGATGAATCCCTGATACCGAAGTAGTAAATGGAGAATTATAGGTGATGATGGAATTTTCTGAAGAAGAAAGATTAATACTTTGTTCTCCAACAAAGTCATATCGGCCAGTTGGGTCAACAATCCATGTCTTAAGAATGGATTGCAGGGTTTTGTTGCTCGAAATGGTCATGATGGTATTAATCATGTCGGAAGAAGCGTACTTACCTTTGTCATTTTTGAAATCAAGGACTTTAACTAAAATCCCTGCTACATCGAAGGGATGGGTTGCTGTAATTGTTCCAGGATTGGAGGCCTCAAGCGTGGCATTAATGAAGTATGTCCCGGCAGTCATCATAGAGGGCAACAAGAAACTCCTTGTAGCCTGATTTGAGAAGGCAAAAGTCTCCTCATATCCAACTGGACCAGAGAGAGTCAGGATTCCACTTGCATTTCCAAATACGGAGACGGAAACGGTTTCCCCGGGGTTGTAGACCTGCTTATCTGTGGTTATAGTGATGACATCCCCTGCCTTATGAATGTAAAGGGAGTTGAGGTGGATGGAGCGGCCCGATTCGTTGTAAACCCCGTAGAAGAGTTTCTCACCTGTTATCCTGACAAGAGGAATGTCAAATTGTAGGGACTGGGCTTGCCCCTGTCCAATCGTAAATGCCTGTTGTGATTCAAATTCATTATAGTTAACCCTGACAAGGAGGTTTTGAGGATTGGGATTAGTAGATTGGATGCTGATATTTAAATGGGCTATCTCTCCTTCATTATAATAGGGTTTATCAAGTGTTGCATTGACATTAAAACTTACTCCTGTAAGGCGATATTTAATTTGTCCCCTTTGGGGGACTGTTCCAGATTTACTGGCCTTTGAGGTGGTAGAATCTGGACTTTCCTCAAGCAAATACTCAGCAAAATAGTCCTTCTGCTCAAGATCTTCTGGCAAAATAAAACTAAAGGTAACTGCCTTCTCCTCACCAGATTTAAGCCAAACCCTTTCCATCGAATCAATCAAATCATAGGATTTTAATCTGAGATCAAATGACCCATCTTGATTGCCAGTGTTCTTAACTTTAAATGTGAATATAGCCTCCTGACCTGCCATAAATGTCTGGTAAGGAGGTAGTTGGGTTATCTGGAAGTTTGCTCCCTGGACTACGAACTCCAAACTCTGAACTGCAATGGCTTGATTGTTATTATTAAGTAGTTGTATTTGTAGATTGTATTCACCGGGCTCAATGGCGGAAGGATTGATATATAGTGTTATGAATTTGGAGTTTTGTGGCGAGAGTTGAAGTATAATCTCTTCAGCATTCCACACCACCTGCCCTGAGCCTGGTCTAACGATTAGACTAACACTTCCATTAATGTCATTACATCCCAGATTAGTGAGATTGACATTAACCGGAATTAAACCATTCGTCTGAGAGCTTAAGGTAGCGGTCATTTCAACGACATTCTCTTTTAATACCCGGAAATTCCTACTAAAAGAACTGGAAGGTTGAGAGATAAGGGTTGCCTTTATTGTATAATTGCCTGAAGGTAAGTTAAAGACAAGAAAATCTTAATATCCTCCACCTGTGGGAATAAAGACGGTCTTCGATATGATGGAGCTTCCAAGCTCAAATTCAAATACAAATTCAGCATCAAACCCTCCTATATTCTTGACAGTATAAGGAAAAACGATCATCCCTTCAGGATAAAACTCATTGACTATCATTTCGATTTCACCTTGAACTCCTTTTAGCACATTGAGTTGTGACTCACTCTGAAATCCGATGGTTTCAAACCTTAAGATATATGACCCTTCGCTGAGATTATATCTTAAGGAGTCCAAAATGCTTCCATTCACAGGAAGTGTAAATATCCTTGTAATTCTGGATATCTCCTGGCCATCATTAAATAATGTGAATGTAACAGAATAATCGGATTCCAATTCCCCTATATTTTTTAGTTGATAAGGGATGATAATATCTCCTTCTTTATATGAGGGCTGAACCACCAGTTGTATTTCCGCCCTCTCTCCAAAGCGGACTTTTCTTTGAATCGTTTGTTCCAGGTCGCCCCTGAAGGTAAAGGTATAGGTGGTATCAATCAATATCTGCTGGCTGTATTGAAGGAGTTTCATCTCTCCAGGCAAAATAGTTATGTTCTGTGAATCTACAAAGCCTGGACTTATAACCCCGACCTGGAGATTGGCGTCAACTTTGCCTGTGTTTCTTATCTCCACTTTAATATTAAACGGTTCCCTTCCCATTACATCGGGCATTGTCAAAGCAACGGTCACGTTACTCTTGGCCACTTCATATCCCCCTATAACTTCTACCAGTTTGGAGCCGTTCTGTTCAATCACCCCAATCAAGCCCACCTTTCCTTCTCTTTCTGCTGGAATATTAAAACTAAATGAGTAACTTCCACCTGAAGGGATATTGAAAGGCCCCTCTCTTAGGATTTGAGAAGTCTGGCCGAGATATTTAGAATAGAGGGATAGAACCAAACCTGTAGCTTCAATGGTGGCAAGATTTTCAACCCTTCCTGAAATTGTTACAGTCTCACCAACCTTATAAATTTTCTTTTCAGTGCCAAAGAGAAGAAATGTATTTCCATCAAATATATAGAAAGAACTATCATAGCGGGAAATGGTTTGACCGAGTTTATTTGAAAGGATTCCCTGTAGATAGAGCTTCCCTTTTGCCTCCAATGTTCCGATATTCATCATATAGTTTTGAGTCGACTCAGCGGTTTGATTAACGGGAAGGGAGGTCTCAAAAATTGTTTTGGCAACCTCATTTGGAATCATTCTCTGAATGCGATGATTTCCATAGTCAATTACATAAATGGGCCCGTCTGGCTCTATGGCAATCCCTTTTGGTCCCCAGAACTCCTCGTCTCCAACTCCAAAACTTCCCCATTTTTTAATAAATACTCCATTGAGATCAAATTTCTGAATCCGGCAAAACCAATCTGTTACATATAAAAAACCATCTGATGTAATAGCTATACCCTGGGGAGATATGAATTGACCATCTCCGAAGCCCCAATTCCCCCATTGGGAAATAAAAATACCATCCCTACTAAACTTTTGAATGCGGTTGTTCCCTGTATCTACCACATAGACCGAACCTTCAGGACCAACAGCGATCCCCCTTGGATCACGAAACTGTCCATCACCGCTTCCGTAACTTCCCCATTTGGCAACGAAATTACCTGACCGATCAAATTTCTGGATACGATGGTTGTAGGTATCTGCTACGTAGATATATCCATCAAAGCTAACAGCAAGTGCATTTAGAGCGGAAAATTGACCATCTCCTTCACCCTCGGTTCCCCATTCTGCTACAAAAGTTCCATCACTTGTAAATTTTTGGATGCGATGGTTCCATGTATCTGCAATGTAGACATAATGATCAGAATCTATAGCAATCCCTCTGGGCCATCCGAATTGACCTTTCCCCTCGCCATAGCCTCCCCATTTGGCGATAAAATTTCCGGTATCATCAAATTTTTGGATACGATTGTTTCCCGTGTCCACGACGTAGAGATACCCATCTGGCCCTATAGCGATCTCCTCAGGATGGTTAAACTTTCCTTCAGCATTACCCGCTCCTCCGGCCCAAACGTTGATTGAATTACCATTACTATCAAACATTTGAATATGATTATCGACAGTGGCTACATAGATGTTGAAACAAGTTTCACAATCAGGGGATGAGTAGTTCCAGGGGATTGCTGCGATTCCATATGAACTCTGATACCCTTTACTTCCATACCCAGAAAACTGCCATTGGGCTATAAAATTTCCCCAACTATCATAGGTGACGATATGGTATACCCCATCTGTGACAATTACAGACTCATTAAAGCCATTACCTCCTATGGCAATACCTCGAGGATTAATAGAGCCACTGTAATCATAATCATCATAGTGTTCAATATAATAGCACCCCCACTGAGTGATGAGATAGCCATTGCTGTTAAATTTCTGGATACGTCCGTTTCCTGCATCTGCAACATAAATGACAGTATCTCCATAAAGAAATTCATAACCCACGGCAATGCCAGAGGGTAAATAAAATTCCCCATCACCACTACCATACCCTCCCCACTTAGAGATAAAGTTTCCATCTCTATCAAACCTCTGGACTCGGTGATTTTCTGAGTCGAGGACATAGACTGAAGTATCATCAACGCCAATACCAATCGGGGATTTAAACTGCCCATCCCCATCACCATAACCTCCCCATTGCCTAATGAATCTACCACTGCTATCAAATTTCTGAATACGATGGTTATTAGTGTCCGCCACATAAACCGAACCATCAAACCCCACAGCAATTCCAGAAGGAGAGTCAATCTTCCCTTCATCACTTCCATAGCTTCCCCACTCCATAACAAAATCACCATATTCCGTAAACTTAAGTATACGGTGGTTCCCCGTATCGACTACATATAGAGCCGTCCATGGATAAGTGGACTCATTAAAACCCACTGCCATGCCACTGGGATAGTTGAATGGTTTCCATCCTTCCCTTGGAAGAAAATGCTTAAACTCCTCCTTCGAACCTGGTGTTATACCTTTCACAGCAACCTTTAATATTCCATCGGATATTCCAATCGGTCCATTATTTACCGAAGATATGATTGTTATGGGCTCTGTATTCAAATAGGCTTTTTTATCTGTTTTTGTCTCTAAAAAAGCGCTGAGGCCAGCAATATCGAGGATTTTATCCATATAGGTCGATTTTCCGGTTTTATCATCCTTTATTGCAAGCCCTAAATAAGCATAGCCTTTTACGGCCTGAGGAGGAATCGTCAGGAGCAGGGATTTCTTCTCACCCGCAAGCAGAGAACCGGTGCCACCTTCCTTGTAAATCTCTACATTCTGGCCGTCTTTAATAGAAAGGCTTTCAATGGTGTAAGTCGTATCTATACCGCCAGTGTTTTCGATAGATAGAGTAATGGTGTCCCCTGGCTTGAGAGTTGTAGATCCAGAATAATCAATGGCAATTTCCGATTCAGGAACAACAAACCCTGTCACTTTAGTTAATGAAGCCTCCCAGGGAAGGGTTAAAGTCCCTTTTACCTCATGCATGCCTGGCAAAAGCCCCTCAGGAATTGGGACTGTAAAAGGCACTCCCTTGATCTGTCCGGGCTCAAGGGTTAAAGATCCTTCATTGATAAAGTACAAATCAGGAATTGAGATTGAAAAGTTAACTTTAAGCGGAGAGGTAAAGTTACCATCGTTTTCAATAATATAATTGATGCCTAAATTCTCCCTGTTTCGGTACGAAGATTTATCAAAAACAATGATCTGATTGATCACTACTGGCTTTAGGGCGAGGTAAATTTCCCTCTCTATCTGGTCTCCAGAGGATAAGGCCATGATCACCCTTCCAGTACCTCCCTGGTTCAATGTGAGAGGCAATAATAAACTGAACAGGAAACTTTCTGTCGCAGAGGGATTGATTGTTATGGTTTTCGTTTCAGATAACTCAAGAAACGGAAGATCCATTATTAACGAAGCCTCCTGAACAAATTTACCTGTATTGGTAATCGAAACTGTAACATTTACTGTCTCCCTCCTTTTATAAGATGGTTTATCCATGGAGATATTTATATAAATCGGCATAATAATATGCACTATAAATATGGAGAAATATAATTCTG
>JBBIRM010000068.1:0-13712 GCA_037441765.1 Deltaproteobacteria bacterium
AATGACAGAGACAAGTCCATACCTAACACTCTCTATCCTGAAAGATCATTTAAAGGGATTATCGAAGGAAGAGCAGTTGAGATTCAAGTCAAAGACAGGTCGTGAATTTATTGCTGTTGAGTTGAAGGTTGTGAACGAAAAAGGTGAGGAGGTCAGGAAGGATGAGAGAGAGGTTGGTGAGATAATCGTCAAAGGGGATATTGTGACGAAGGGGTATTGGAAACTTCCCGATGAGACAGAAAAGTCGATAAAAAATGGTTGGCTCTATACAGGCGATATGGCGGTGATGGATGAAGAGGGTTATGTCACAATCGTTGATCGGAAAAAGGATATGATTCTTACAGGAGGGGAGAACGTCTATTCCACTGAAGTAGAAAATGTCCTTTATATGCATCCCTCTATCCTCGAATGTGCAGTCATTGGTGTTCCTGACCCCAAATGGGGTGAGGCAGTGAAGGGGATTGTGGTTCTAAAACCGGGGCATAGGGCAACCGCTGAGGAGATTATCCAGTTCTGTAAGGAGAGGATGGCCCATTATAAGGCACCCAAATCGATCGATTTTGTTGATGCCCTTCCGAGAACAGGTTCTGGTAAGATTCATAAAAAGGGGTTAAGAGAAAAATATTGGGAAGGTTATGAGAAAAAGGTACATTAAATCCAACTTCCCCCTGTTTAATAAATAAAAAGCCTTCCAACACACCCAATCCCATTTCAAATATCTCGAAAAGAGACTTCTTAAAAAATCCTTAAAAATTGGAAAGCAGTCATTGCGAGCACCGCACACTTGATGTGGGGTGCTTGGCAATCTGATAGATTCCTTGCTTAGCCCTGAATGAAAATTTGAAAGAGATTACTTCGGCTTAGCCTCGCAATTAAAATCTGGAATCACTCAATTCAGATAAAGAGGTATCCGCTCGAAGGCCTTTTACCCTCCCCAGTCTATAAAACCCTTTTTAAATACTTTTTCAGAGATCTCGAACATTTAACTTGACATAGTATTGAATAAATGTTAGCGTGAACGCAAAGAATTGATGGGGTGCAGTAAATTTTGTAATATATTGATTTAATTAAATATTTTTAAGATTATTGATTTTTTATTAAATTTGTGTTAACGTTAACGCAAAAGCATGGGAAAGAAGATTACGATAAAAGATATTGCCCGAATTGCTAATGTCTCACATACCACTGTCTCGAGGGCGATCAATGACAAATCACGGATTCACCCAAAAACAAAAGAGAAGATCCTTTCTATTGCAAGGGAGTTGAACTACCAACCCAATTTTTTTGCTCGAAGTCTGATTACAAAAAGAACAAAAATATTGGGTTTAGTCATCACCACCATTGCTAATCCCTTTTATATAGAACTTGCCCAAGGAATCGAAACGACGGCCAGGGCTTTTGGTTATAATATTATCCTCTGCAGTACCGATTATGAACTTTCAAATGAAAAAAAGTATATTGATATGTTGCGAAGCAAAGGTGTGGATGGGATTATTTTTACTTCCGCCCATATAGGGGATCCTAATATTATTGAACTGGCAGAAGAGGGATTTCCCATAATATTGGTCAATCGTAGAACTTATCACCCAACTGTAAGGGATAAAGTAGATTATGTGGGCGTTGATAATATTTTGGGTGGTTATCTGGCTGTAGAACATTTGATCAGGCTCGGACACGAAAGAATTGGAATTATCGGTGGGTCATCAGAATCATCTGTGGGATTTGAACGTTTGGAAGGTGGGAAGAAGGCATTGAAGAATTATGGCTTAGAAATGAGGGAGGACTATTTTTTAGAAGGGGATTTTTTAAAGGAGTCAGGCTATCAGGGAGGAAAGAGATTTCTAAGAATGGAAAAACCCCCAACAGCCATTTTTTCTACCAATGATTACATGGCATTGGGGACTTATCAGGCCCTCTTGGAGGAGGGAGTGAGGATCCCCGAGGAAATCGCATTGGTTGGATTTAACGATATTGAATTTAGTTCAATGAGAGGAATTGAACTTACTACGGTTGGACAAAAGAAGTATGAGATGGGCGCTTTGGCTGTAAAAAAATTGGTAGAAAGGATTGAAGGAGACAGGACAGGATCTTCAAGAGAAGTGATTTTAGAACCTGAACTGATCATTCGAAGGACATGTGGTTTCCATTTAAAACGGTATCAGATTGAGCCTAAGGATTATCGTCCATTGTATGAGGAGGGGATTTTATGAGAAGAAAGAAGATTTCCATTATTGGTGCAGGATTTGTTGGAGCAACCGCTGCCCATTGGGCAGTAGAAAAGGAATTGGGAGATGTGGTCCTCGTGGATATCATTGAGGGGTTACCCCAGGGTAAAGCCCTCGATCTCTTTCAGGCAGGCCCCATAGAGGGTTTCGATGCGAGGGTGATTGGAACAAATGGTTATGAAGAGACAAAGGATTCTGATGTGGTGATCATCACTTCAGGAGTGCCCCGAAAGCCTGGAATGAGCAGAGAAGATTTGTTAGAGATCAATAAGAAGATCGTCGAGTCTGTAATCAAAGAGGTTGTGGAAAGATCTCCTGAGGCCATTCTCATTATCGTGACCAATCCGCTGGATACGATGACCTACCTCGCTTATAGAAAAAGCGGGTTTCCTAAACAGAGGGTAATGGGGATGGCTGGGATTCTGGATACCGCACGGTTCAAGGCATTCATTGCAATGGAGTTAGGCGTATCGGTAGAGGATATTCAGGCACTTCTCTTAGGCGGGCATGGAGATGAGATGGTTCCTCTTCCTCGCTATACAACAATAAGCGGAATCCCCCTTTCCCAGTTACTTCCCAAAGAAACTATTGATCGCCTGGTGGACAGGACCCGAAAGGGTGGAGGAGAGATTGTCAATCTCTTAAAGACAGGGAGTGCCTTCTATGCGCCCTCTGCGGCAGCGGTCCAGATGACAGAGGCCATTGTCAAGGATAAAAAGAGAATTCTCCCCTGCTGTGTCTACCTCGATGGAGAATATGGGTTAAGGGATATCTGCTTTGGCGTTCCCATCAAATTAGGGGCAGGAGGGGTGGAGTCCATAATCGAACTTCCATTGACCGAAGAGGAGAAAGCGCTGGTTGAAAGGTCTGCAGAGAGTGTAAAGAAGAGCATTGAAGAGCTGAAACTTTAAAAAATAAAGTAAAATGTGTCCGAATATCGTTTCCACTCAATATAAGAATGAGGGGATAGGAAATAATGGAGATAAGATGCGAGAGATTGATGTGAGGTTAATCACTGAGAAGGTAAAGGAACTCTGCATCTCGGCTAATACCGATATCGGAGAGGATGTGATCGAAGCCATTAGTCAGGCAATCGAGAAAGAGGAGTCTCCTTTAGGGATAGAAATACTGAAGGAATTAAAGGAGAATGCTCGAATTGCCAGAGAGGAACAGGTGCCCATCTGCCAGGACACAGGGTTTGCGGTGGTATTTGTGGAACTGGGACAGGATGTCCATTTAGTAGGAGGCAATCTAACTGAGGCAATCAATGAAGGGGTTCGCCAGGGGTATCGAGAGGGGTATTTAAGAAGATCTCTCTGCCATCCTTTTACACGGGTAAATACAGGGGACAATACCCCAGCGATCATACATACCGAGGTTGTTTCTGGAGATAAAGTGAAGATAATTGTAGCCCCCAAAGGGGGTGGGAGTGAGAATATGAGCAGGGTAACCATGCTCACACCGTCGGAGGGGGTGGAAGGGGTTAAGAGATATGTCATTCAGAGGGTGGAGGAATCGGGTTCTAATCCCTGCCCTCCAACCATTGTAGGAGTTGGAATTGGTGGAACTTTAGAAAAAGCAGCACTCCTTGCAAAGAAGAGTTTACTAAGACCCATTGGAAGTAAGAATCCCGACCCCGAACTCATGAAATTGGAAGAGGAGATACTTACAGAGATCAATAAACTCGGCATTGGTCCCCAAGGATTGGGCGGAAGGACAACCGCATTGGCAGTTCATATTCTAATGATGCCATGCCATATCGCCAGCCTTCCCCTTGCGGTAAATATCCAGTGCCATGCCCAGAGGCATAAAGAAGCAATCATTTAATCTGGAGGTTTTTATGACAGTGCCTATTCGACTAACCCCTCCCCTGACCGATAAGGATGTGGAGGGCTTGAAAATTGGGGACCGAGTTCTGATCAGTGGGATAATCTATACAGGAAGGGATGCTGCCCATAAGAGACTTTTCGACCTTTTAAAGGAAGGCAAAGAACTCCCATTTGATCTCAAAGGTCAGATTATTTATTATGTGGGTCCCACCCCTGCCAAGCCAGGAGAGGTTTTTGGCTCCGCAGGCCCTACTACAAGTTATCGGATGGATGCCTTTTCACCTGCTTTAATTGAGAAAGGGTTGAAGGGGATGATAGGTAAGGGAATGCGGTCCGAGGAAGTAAAAGAGGCGATGAAAAAGTTTAAAGCGGTCTATTTTGCTGCAACCGGAGGGGCAGGTGCACTTTTGGCAAAAAGGGTGAAGAAGGCTGAAGTGGTGGCTTATGAAGATCTTGGACCTGAAGCCATTCGAAGATTAGAAGTTGAAGACCTTCCTGTGATTGTTATCAATGATGTCAGGGGAAATGACCTTTATGTTGAAGGGAAAAAAAGATATTGTAAAAGTTGAATTCAATGTTCGGGTTTAAAATTTTTAGCCTTATTTTCAACCAACTTTTAATTGGAGGGGATAAGTTATGGATAAACTAAATCCTGGATCCTTAAAGGCATGGTTGATTCTTCCTCGATTTCATTTCTTACCTCTAACGGTCATCCTTGTCTCCTTAGGCACAGCCATTTCGGCCTATGAAGGGTATTTCCATTTTGGTCATTTTATCCTCGCGATGATTGGCTCCATTCTCGTCCACATGACCGTAAATGTGATCAATGACTATTACGATTATGTGGATGGGATTGATTTGAATACTCAGAGAACTCCTTTCAGTGGAGGCAGTGGTGTTCTTCCAGAAGGGCTCCTCAGGCCCAAACAGGCCTTCTGGTTTGCGACCATATGTTTATTGATTGCAATGGGCATTGGCATCTATTTTGTTTTTACCAAAGGCTGGCTCCTTTTCCCCCTGCTTCTTGTGGCTGGATTTTCTGCCTATTTCTACAATGTCTATATTGCCAAATGGATGATGGGAGAACTCTTTGCAGGACTTAATTTCGGCCCATTGATCGTTTTAGGCTCCTATTATGTTCAGACAGGAAGATATAGCTGGGAGGCTTTGTTTGCATCCATAGCGCCCGGTCTTCTCACTGCAAATCTCCTATTTTTGAATGAGTTTCCAGACCGAGAGGCAGACCTCAAAGGGGGGAGGAGGCATTTGGTTATTGCCCTCGGTAAGGAGAGGGCCCGATATTTTTTCATCTCCATCCTCCTTGCCTCCTATCTCTTTATTGTCCTCGGTGTGGTTACCAGGATGATGCCTGTTCTAACCCTAATAGGGTTGGGAACCTTTCTCTTTGGGTGGAAGGCGATGAAGGGGGCTTTCTCTTACTACAATGATACCTTTCGGCTTATTCCAGCATTGGGAATGAATGTAATCACCATTCTGGGGACTCAAGCCCTTTTGACCCTCGGGTATGTTGTAGCCATCTGGATGAAGTCTTAGAGAGGTGAAAAAAGAATGAAGATCGAATTGACAAGATATAAGGTTCACAATGAATTTGCAAAGAAGGTAGAACTAATCAGTGGGCAGAACCTCTTTGCCTGTTACCAATGTGGGAATTGCACAGCAGGATGTCCGGTAGCCTTTGCTATGGAGATCGGTCCCCATGAAGTCATCCGATATACACTTCTCGGTCTGGAAGAAGAGGTCCTTCGACTGAATACTTTTTGGCTTTGCGCCTCTTGCCTTCAATGCACATCGAGATGCCCAAAAGGGATTGATATCGCAAGGGTGATGGATGCCTTGAGAATGGTGATCTTAAGAAAGAAGGAGAGGAAGGACTACATTCAGGTATCACAATTTACAGAGGAATTCTTAGAGAGGGTTCCACAGATTGCCTTTATCAGTGGGTTTAGAAAATTCTTATCGTAGAATAATGGCAAAGGTCAAAGTTCAAATGTTAAAAATTTATTGGCATTTAGTCATTTGACATCAATTTGAAGTTTTGTCTTTCTTTGAGACGCTCTACGCTTTTTAACTTTATGGGTTAGGGGTTCTTATGGATTATCTCTACTTCCCTGGATGTACCCTCTATACAAAAGCAAAAAACTTTGATCAGACTGCCCGCAACTGTTCCCTCCTTCTTGGTTTTGAACTTAAGGAGTTGAGGAACTGGACCTGTTGTGGAGCCACCTTTCCATTGGCCACGGATAACCTCATGGCCCTTCTCGCACCCTCCAGGATTCTGGCAACGGCAAGGGAGGAAGGAACTGCTTTGACTACCCTTTGTGCGGTTTGTTTTAATGTGTTAAAGAGAACAAACAGGCTATTTAGAGAGGATGCTGAAAAGAGGGAAAAGATTAACAACTTTATCGAAAAAAACTATCAGGGAGATATTCGAGTCGTTCACTATTTAGAAATTCTAAAGAACGATATTGGCTACTCTCAACTCAAGGAAAAGGTAAAAAAACCCTTAGAGGGGGTCAAGGCAGGGGCCTATTATGGATGTATGCTCCTGAGGCCCTTTGAGGAGATGGAGTTTGATGATAAAGAGAGGCCTCATCTTTTCGAGGACCTTTTGGAGGCTCTGGGAACAACCCCCATTGATTTTCCCTATAAGATTGAATGCTGTGGGTCCTTTCAATCCGTAGGTTCACCAGAGGTTGCAACAGAATGTGCTTATAAGATATTAACCTCTGCTATTCGAAACGGCGCAGAGATCATCGTTTCAACCTGCCCGATGTGTACCTTCAATATAGACCACAAACAGGCTGATATCGAGCAAAAATATTTAGATTATCAACCAATCCCTGTCCTCTATTTTACCCAACTCCTTGGGCTGTCAATGGGATTGGATTATCGGAGCTTGGGATTTGAGCAAAACTTTATTGATCCATTGCCCTATTTGAGGTCGAAAGGCTTGATTTGTGGGAGAGAGGGTTGAGAATGGGTATCTCTTCAAATGGATTTATAAAGAGGGCCATGGTCATTGGTGGAGGGATTGCAGGGATTTCTGCATCCATTGATTTAGGAAATGCCGGATACGATGTCATCATATTGGAAAAACTTCCTTCCATTGGGGGACGGATGCTCCAGCTTTCTGAGACCTTTCCCACCCTTGATTGTGCTCAGTGCACACTAACGCCTAAGACGGTTGAGACAGGCCAGCACCCCAATATTAGGCTTTTAACCTATTCTGAATTAGATAGTATCAGAGGCAGGGCGGGTGATTTTACAGTGAAGATCCGAAGAAAGGCGAGTTATGTGGATTGGGAGAAGTGTACAGGTTGTGGTCTCTGTCAGGAGAAGTGTCCCTCTAAGAACCCTTCTGAATTTGAGCGAGGCATGGGATTGGGGAAGGCCATTTATACCCTTTCCCCTCAAGCGGTTCCGAATAAACCCGTCATTGAACCTTCTAACTGCCGCTATTTTAGAGAAGGAAAATGCAGGGTCTGTGAGAAGGCCTGCCCGGTCGGAGCCATTGATTATGAACAGAAGGATTGGTTTATTGAAGAGAGGGTTGGAGCAATCATTGTTGCAGTAGGTTTTGATCTGATTCCCGTTCATCGGTTTGGAGAATATGGATATGGGACAATTCTTGATGTGATTGATGGTCTTGCCTTTGAAAGGCTCAATTCAGCCTCAGGTCCGACAAATGGCGAGATCCGGAGACCCTCGGATGGGAAAGTCCCTAAGGAAGTCGTTTTCATTCAGTGCACAGGCTCAAGGGACCCGGAGCGGTATATGCCTTATTGTTCGAGGGTCTGCTGTATGTATACAGCCAAACATGCCCGGCTATACAAACACAAAGTCCACGATGGCCAGGCTTATATCTTCTATATGGATATTCGTTCAACAGGAAAGGGGTATGAGGAATTCATCCAGCAGAGTATGGAAGAAGGGGGAATTCTTTATCTTAGGGGAAGGGTTTCGAGAGTATTTAAGGAGGGGGAGAAGTTGTGGGTTTGGGGGGTTGATACATTAACAGGTAAGAAGTTAGAGATACCTGCTGAGATGGTTGTCCTGGCCACGGCGATGATCCCCCAGAATGAGACCAAAGAACTGGCCTTGAAGTTGGGAATTGAAGCAGATGGATATGGGTTTTTGAAAGAAGTGGAAAGAAAACTCAGGCCTGTTGAAACCAATGTAGAAGGAATCTATATTGCAGGTTGTGCCCAAGGGCCAAAAGATATTGCTGATACAGTCGCTCATGCGAACGCTGCTGCAAGCAAAGTTCAAAGGCTTTTTGCAAAACATTAACACCGTGCCAACGTTTCCCGGGTCCGTGTTATGTAAATATTTTTACAGACACCTTCACGGATTCCATACGATGTTTTTATGAGAAAGATGGGTGTTTTTATCTGTCATTGTGGAGTCAACATAGCCGGCACCATAGATGTAAAACGCGTAGCGGAGGAGATGGGAAAGGTTGAGGATGTTGTCCACAGCATAGACTATATCTATATGTGTTCGGAGCCGGGTCAACAACTCATTCGGGAGGCCATTCAAAAAAAGGGGTTAGAGGGAGTGGTTGTTGCCTGTTGTTCCCCAAGCATGCATGAGAATACCTTTCGAAAGGCAGTGAAATCTGAGGGGATGAACCCTTATCTCTGTGAGATAGCAAATATTAGGGAACAGTGCAGTTGGGTACATCAGAAGGAGAAAGAAGAGGCCACCCAAAAGGCCAAAGAGATTATCCTGGCCACTCTGGAGAAGTTGAGAAAAAATGAGGAACTGGAAGCCATTGCGATGGGCATTAACCGGAGCGTTCTGGTGATAGGTGGGGGGATTGCAGGCATCACTGCATCTCTCGATCTTGCAGAGGGGGGATATGAGGTCATCCTTTTAGAGAGAGAACCGGCCTTAGGAGGTCACATGGCACAACTCTCCTGGACCTTTCCTGACCTTCATCCTGCCTTCCCGAACCTGATTGCAAAGGCGCAAGAGGTGGAGAGGCATCCAAAGATAGACCTTTACTGTTACTCCGAACTGGAAGATGTGAAAGGATTCGTCGGGAATTTTGATTTAGTCATCAGAAGAAATGCCACTTTCATTGATTGGAAGAAATGCAATGGCTGCGGTCTCTGCATTGAAAGTTGTCCTGTTGAGTATGCCTCACCCTTCGAGAGGGGACTTGGGATGAGGAAGGCGATCGATTTCCTCTATCCTTATAGTGTTCCTCGAAAACCCGTGATCCATCGAGATAAGTGTAGATATTTCCTTGATGGGAGTTGTCGAAACTGTGAAGAGATATGCCCTGAAAAGGCGGTCCTTTTTGAGCAGGGAGAAGAAAAGGTTCAGAAGAGAGTGGGTGCCATTGTGGTGGCCACAGGTTATGATCTTTTCCCAAAGGAGCAACTGGGAGAATATGGATATGGCGAAATCCCAGATGTGATCGATGGGCTTACCTTTGAAAGAATGCTCTCTCCTGTGGGGCCTACAAGAGGGAAGGTCCTAAGGCCTTCAGATGGGAAGATCCCGAAAGAAATGGTTTTTATACAATGTGTGGCTTCGAGAGATCCAGACCGCTATATGCCTTATTGTTCGAGAATCTGTTGTATGTATACTGCAAAACAAGCGAGACTGTATAAGGAGCAGGTTCCAGATGGGCAACCCTATATTTTCTATATGGACATCCGTTCCGATTGCAAAGGCTATGAAGAATTTCTTCAAGAGACAATTGAAGAGAAGGGTCTTCTTTACCTTCGAGGCCGGGTCTCAAGGGTTTTCCAAGAGGATGGGAAGGTAAAAGTTCTGGGCGTGGATACTTTGACAGGAAGGATGGTGGAGGTATCAGCGGATATGGTGGTATTGGCCACTGCTGTAGTTTCGAGCAATGGGGTGAAAGAACTGGCCACAAAACTGCGGGCTACTGCCGATCGTCATGGGTTTTTAACAGAAGCCCATATTAAACTCTATCCTGTAGAGAGTTCGACTAAAGGGATCTATCTTGCAGGTTGTGGACAAAGCCCTAAAGATATTTCAGATACAGTCTCTCAGGCTCTGGCAACTGCCAGCAAAATTCAGGCCTTGCTCTCTACGGATAAACTTCTTCAAGACCCCTTAATCGCATGGGTGGATGAGGGGATATGTAGTGGTTGTGGGATCTGTGTAGAGGTCTGTCCTTATGAAGCAAGGGAGATCGATCCCCACCGGAGGATTTCGGTGGTTCACAGCGCACTTTGTCAGGGATGTGGGGCTTGCGTTTCTGCTTGCCCAAACTTTGCTTGTGAGTTAAGAAATAGTTCGTCCACCCAGACCCTTAGGATGGTGGATATATTTATATAAAACACGGTTACGGTTTATGGAGATGATCTTAATGGAGGGGACAAAATTGAAGAGCGAAATTAGATTGGAGAAGGTTGATTCTTCTTTTTTAGAGGAGGCGAAAAGAAGAAGCGGTGAAGATCTAAGCCTCTGCTACCAATGCCTCAAATGCACAGCAGGCTGCCCCACAGCCCCCTATATGGATATTCGACCCAATAATATCATTCGGATGATCCAGATGGGAATGAAGAGAGAGGTATTGGGAAGTCGTGCCATCTGGCTTTGTGTTTCCTGTGAAGCCTGTGGAACGAGATGTCCGAATGAGATTGACATCGGTGCCCTCATGGATACCTTAAGGGAGATGGCCATTGAGGAGGGGATACCAGCACAGGAGAGGAATATTCTACTTCTCCACGAGGCATTCGTTCAGAGCATCCGAAGGGGAGGAAGGGTTCATGAGGCGACGATGCTAATCGATTACAAACTTAGGAGCAAAGATTTTATGACCGATTTAATCCCGGGATTGAAACTTTTTTTAAAAGGGAAAATTCCATTGTTCCCCAGTTTTATTAAGGGACGGGACGAACTTAAAAGAATATTTGAGAAATGTGAAAAAGTAAAATAATGAACTGCACGAATGGTAATGAGTTTCACCAATAGGTTTTTTCGTCTCATTCGCTCTAATTCGTGCTGTTCGGAACTTGGAGGCCAACTATGAGATTCTCTTATTTTCCAGGATGCACTGATCACTCCACCTCCTATGAGTATGGACGTTCAACCCTATCTGTCCTTGAGGCATTGGGGGTGGAACTTGTTGAGATCGAGGATTGGAACTGTTGTGGGGCAGCCGCTACCCACAGCATTAACCATCTTCTTTCCCTCTGTCTTCCTGCACGAAACATTTCAAAGGCACAATCTGCCCAGGCAGGCCCACTGGTCGTCCCCTGCGCAGGATGTTTCAATATGTTGAAGAGAACCGAGTATGTTTTTAAAAATGATGAGGCCAGGCGAAAGGAGATCGAGGAGATCGTTGGATTCACCTACCAGCCATCCTTTGAGATTTTAGCCCTTATGGATGTCATCATCAACAGGATAGGATTGGAGAAAATTCGGGAGAGGGTGAAAAGACCTTTAACCAACCTAAAAACCGCTTGCTATTATGGATGTGCCTTGGTTCGTCATCCTAAGATTACTCAATTCGATGACCCTGAAAACCCCCAATCGATGGATCGTCTGATGAAGGCCATTGGAGCTGAGCCTGTGGAGTGGTCGTATAAGAATGATTGTTGCGGAGCAGACTTGGCACTGACCCATGGCGATGTTGTAAAGAGATTGGTAGGAAGGATTGTATCGATGTCTCAGGAGGCTGGGGCCCAATGTATTGTGACCTCCTGTGGCCTCTGCCAGGCCAATCTTGAGATGAGGCAGGATCTTGGCGTCCCCATCTTTTACTTTACGGAGTTGATGGGAGTGGCCTTTGAGGTGGATGGGAGAGATCGATGGTGGAGGAAACATATCATCTCTCCAAAGAGATTATTAGAATCGTTGGGGTTGAGTTAGGAGAAAAGAGTGACCAATCACCAGACAACGAAAATAAGGAATTTAAAGAAAAGAGGATGGAGATGAATGGAAGGAGAAGAGGTGACAGGTCATCCGTATTGGTAATGGGTGGAGGAATTTCTGGAATGCAATCTGCCCTTTTGCTTGCGGAGATGGGAATAAAGGTTTTCCTCTTGGAACAGGGGCCTGCCATTGGAGGGTATTTCCCTCTCTTGGATAAGACATTCCCTACAAACTCATGCGGGGTCTGTTTTATGAGTCCAACTCCCCCTGCCTTTTGCCCTATCTATGAATGCAATCTTCACGACAATATCGAACTTTTGCCCTACTCAGATGTATTGGATATCCGAAAGAATGGAGGGGCATTCGAAGTCTCAATTTTTCAAAAACCTCGATTTGTAGACCCCAAAAGGTGTACGCTTTGCGAGGAGTGCATCAAGGTTTGTCCAGTGGAGGTGGAAAGGGAGTTCGGCGGTGGACTTGAAAAACGTAAAGCGATCTATCTTCCCTTTCCTCAAGCGATTCCTCACAGTCTGGTCATTGATCCAAAGACCTGCATCCGATGTGGAGAATGTGTGAGGGCCTGTAGCCCTGGAGCCATTGATCTCGATAGGCAAGGAGAAGAAGAGAAATTGGAGGTTGGAGCCATTGTCCTCGGGTTTGGGTTTGAACCCTTCTTGGCCAAGAGAAAAGGAGAATATGGCTTTGGTCGATACACCAATGTTCTTACAAGCATTCAATTTGAAAGGATGCTTTCTTCCTCAAGCCCTACTCAGGGATTTCCCGTCCGAATCTCCGATGGAAGGGAGATGAAACGGATAGCCTTTATCCAGTGTGTAGGATCACGGGACCCCTCCTGTGGTCAAGACCACTGTTCAACAATTTGCTGTATGTATGCTACAAAACAGGCGATGATTGCAAAGGATCGTTGCCCGGGCCTTGAGATAGACATCTTTTATATGGATATTCGGCCCATGGGTAAGGATTATGAGCGATATTATGAGAGGGCAAAAAGTGATTATGGAATAAGGTATATCAGAAGTGCAATTTCATCGATTAAAGAACTTCAACAGACAAAAAATCTTTTAATCACCTACCTCAAGGAGGACGGAAGTTTTGAAGAAAGGGAGTTTGACACCGTTATCCTTTCAGTAGGCTTCACACCTCCAGCCTCCATCAGGGAGTTAGCCGATAAAATCGGTCTTCAATTAAATCCCCAGGGGTTTTGTCAAACCGAAGAATTTAAACCTGCGAAGACTTCGGTAGATGGGATTTTTGTTGGAGGGGCTTTCAGAAATCCGAGAGACATTCCAGAGACAGTGGTCGAAGGGTCAAGCGCTGCTGCAATGGCTGCATCCTACCTCTCCTCCGGTCGCGGACCTGCTGTTGTAAAAGAATACCCCACAGAGGGTGCTCTGGGAGAGGAGATTCCAAATATAGGAGTTTTCCTCTGCCATTGTGGAGAGGGGTTGAAAAAAAACCTCTCCTTTTTTGACCTCATTTTGGAGACAAAGTTGCTGAGAGAGGTGGTTCATGTGGAGGAAGTAGGCTTAGCCTGCCTCCCCGAAGATCTTAATCTGATCAAGAGAAGGATTGGAGAGCATGGTCTCAATCGAGTAGTGATAGCGGGCTGTTCCTTAAGAGAGATTCGAAAGTCCATGGAGGAGATGGCAAAGGGAATGGGTTTTAATCCCTACCTGATTGAATATGCCAACCTGAGAGAGCAGTGTGTATTTGTGCATATGGACCAACCTAAGGAGGCCACTGAGAAGGCAATGTC
>JBBIRM010000069.1:0-13662 GCA_037441765.1 Deltaproteobacteria bacterium
AGATGGTAGCCTTTTCAATACTCAAGGGATTCTGTATTAAGGGAGCAATCTAAGGTTTCCGCTATAAGATTTTCTCCGACATCCCTCCCCGATTCCCCGGATGAGTGAGGTGTTACCGAGATGTCATTTAAGAAAAAATTTTCAAGTTATGGGGATGTAGGGTAAGGGCTTGTCCCTTACCGAACCTCTTATTGCCCGCATTCGAAGGGATTGAAACCCCACCTCCCCAATCTTCCAAATACTTTTTAGAGATCTCAATCTGAGAACCTTAATTTGACTTTGAAGAGTGAGGTTGATTAAATTTAGTTATAAAAGATAATGAGAAGATGATGGGGCCATATAAAACCCTTAAGAATGATCTTTTTGAGAATCGATGGCAGATTTTAATAGGGCTTTTTGCGCTAATCATAGTGGATGTGCTCCAACTTTTCATTCCAAGGGTTATCAAATATGCAATTGATGATCTAACCTTCGGCTCAATCCCCGCTTCCGGGCTACTTTTCTATGGGATACAAATCTTGCTATTGGCAATTGGGATTGGTTGCCTTCGTTATATCTGGAGGTACTTTCTCTTAGGCAGTGCCCGGCGAATGGAGAAGAGCCTTCGAGAGAAACTCTTTAACCATCTTCAAACCCTTTCTACCTCCTATTTTTCTCATACAAAGGTAGGAGACTTAATGGCTCATGCGATAAACGACATTGAGGCAGTACGGATGGCCCTTTCGTTGGGAATTGTGTTTTTAATGGATACGATGATTATGGGCATCCTGACGATCTTTTTTATGGTTTACATTCATCCAGTGTTAACCATCTTTGCCATTATCCCAATGCCCCTCATCACACTCGTCACCCTTTTTTTCAGCCGGATGGTCTTTAGACGTTTTGAAACCCTTCAAAAAACTTTTTCATCTCTTACCGAGAGGATCAGGGAATCCATTGCAGGGATTCGCCTCATCAAGGCCTTTGTTCAGGAGGAAAGCCAAAGGGAAAGGGTCTCCCAGGTGAGCCAGGATTATATTCAAAAGAATTTGAGTGTGACAAGGGTATGGGGAATGTTTTTCCCACTCATTCTTTTTCTTTCAAATCTATCCATCGCCATTGTCCTTTTTTGGGGTGGGAAGTTGACGGCCTTCCAGTACATTTCCACAGGGGACTTCGTGGCCTTCATGAGCTATCTTGGGTTGTTGGCCTGGCCAATGATGGCCTTAGGATGGGCGATTAATGTGATCCAACGTGGAAGTGCTTCTATGACCCGTTTAAACCGCATCTTCGAAGAGACCTCAGAGGCTTCCGATTTTAAAGAAACTTTTTGGACAGGTTCATTGGGAGGAGTCCTTGAGGTGAAAGGCCTTACCTACTGTCCAATCAATGGAGGAGTCCCTCTGCTAAAGGATATTAACCTAACGATTGAGAAGGGAGAAAGGATAGTCATCGTTGGAAGGACAGGAGCAGGAAAAACCCTTTTGTGCAACTTGATGACAAGGCTCTTAGATCCACCAAGAGGTTGCTTATACCTGGATGGGGTTGAAATTCACCAAATTCCCCTTGAGGTGGTGAGAAAATCCATTGGATATGTCCCTCAAGAGACCTTCCTCTTTTCAGATACGATCCGTGAAAACATTGCCTTTGGAAAAATGGATGCAACAGACAAAGAGGTTGAAGAGGTAGCCCGAATTGCGCAGATCTATGAGGAGGTAATGCAATTCCCAGAGGGGATGAACACGGTGATTGGGGAGAAGGGGATAACCCTTTCGGGTGGACAGCGACAGAGGATCGCTATTGCTCGAGCACTGCTTACGAACCCTTCCATCTTTATCTTGGATGATGCGCTTTCCTCGGTCGATGCACAAACCTCCGAACGGATCATCATCGGATTGGAAGAGTTTCTTAAAGGGAAGACCAGCATTCTTGTTACCCATCGAATTACCCCTCTCCTTAGAGCCGACCGAATCGTTGTACTGGAGGAGGGGAGGGTAGCAGAGATAGGGGATCATCAAACCCTTATTTCCAGGGGAGGAATCTATTCTGAACTTTACTGGCGCACACAAATGGAAGAAGAACTGGAGCGGAATAATCTTTAATGAAATGAATTAGTATATCAATGCAGATTTTAATGAGCCAAGAAATTCTGAGGTGTCTGGTTAATAATGTATACCGATTTCGGTTATATGGAAGAAGGTCATTTGGGGAGGCCTTACGACCTGAAACTGATGCTCAGGCTGGGAGGATATCTTAAGCCTTATTGGAGCCTGATCTCCCTTTCACTCCTCTTTATTTTAGTGATGGCAGGATTGGACCTCCTCATCCCTTATTTAACCAAAGAAGCCATTGATCGCTACCTCCTTGCCTCTGCAAGGGAGATCGTTTTGAAAGGAGATGGGTCTTATGAAGAAATCCAATTCTTGAATCGGTATGGTCAGATGCTTCTCCCTCAAAAGGAGAAAGGGAAATACCTTCTTCCTCCAGAACGATTGGCCACGATGGACAGAAGTGAGGTGGCACGGTTACAAAAATCCGGCCTCCTCACTGAGAATAGATATTATCTTTTTCTCCCCCAAACTCAGCAGGAAGAAGCCCTCTTCCAAAAATATCCATCATTGTTTGAACGAAGTGGCCCTTATTTGTTTATTGGCTATGACCGCTTAAGGGAGTTGAAAAGAGATGACCTCCTCATTTTGAGAGCAAGAGACCTGAGAGGGGTTTCCCGCATCGCCCTCCTCATGGTTCTCATCCTGAGTCTCAATTTTATCCTCACTTTCTCTCAGGTCTATGCGATGGAAGTGGCAGGGCAGAAGATGATGCATGACCTGAGGATGAAGGTTTTCTCCCATCTCCAAACTCTTTCCATCTCATTTTTTGATAAGAATCCGGTAGGAAGACTGGTTACCAGATTGACCAATGATATTCAGAACGTACATGAAATGTTCACCTCTGTCTTGATTAACCTGCTAAAAGATGTCCTTCTGGTCATTGGGATCATATTCTTCCTACTGCATCTTCATCGAGAACTTGCCCTGGTTTCTTTTTCAATCATACCGCTGATCTTTATTACCACCCTTTTATTCAGTCGGAGAGCAAGAGATGTCTTTCGGGAGATTCGTCTCAGGATTGCCCAAATGAACTCCTTCTTTCATGAGAACTTTTCAGGGATTAAGGTGGTTAAACTCTTTAGGAGGGAGAGGGAGAATAGTCAACGTTTCCAAAAAGTGAATGAGAGATATTATTTGGCAAATATGAAACAAATCTCCATTTATGCCACGTTTGTCCCCCTCGTTGAAATTCTGAGTTCAGGAGCCCTTGGACTCCTTCTCTGGTATGGAGGGGGAATGGTAGTCCAAGAGGCACTCACCCTTGGCCTCCTGGTGGCTTTTATCTCCTACATTCGGATGTTTTTCCAACCAATCAGAGATCTTTCTGAAAAATACAATATCCTGCAGTCAGCAATGGCTTCTCTGGAGAGGATCTTTTTATTACTTGACCAGAAGGAAAAGGTTCATGAATCCTCTATCCCCCAAAAAATTGAGATGAAAGGCAGGATCGAGTTTCGTCATGTATCATTCTCTTACGATGGCCAAGAGGAAGTACTGCAAGACGTCTCTTTCTCCATCAGAGAGGGCGAGACGGTGGCAATCGTTGGTGCAACAGGAGCAGGAAAGACCTCCTTGATTCACCTCCTTGAGCGGTTTTACGATGTCAGAAGAGGAGTTATCCTGATCGATGGAGTTAATATTCGAAAGATCGATCTCCATCATCTTCGAAAAAACATCGGTTTGGTAATGCAAGATAACTTCCTCTTTTCAGGGAGTATTGAAGAAAATATCCAATTGGGGAATCCAGAGGGGGATGGGAGAAGGGTGATGGAGGTTGCCCAGATAGTCAATGCAGAAAAGTTTATTCAAAGATTGCCCTGTGGGTATCAGACAATAGTAGGAGAGGGAGGTGAGATTTTATCCTCAGGGGAGGCCCAACTCCTGGCCTTTGCAAGGGCCTTATATGTTAACCCTAAGATCCTCATACTCGATGAGGCCACCTCTCATGTAGATCCTGAGACGGAAAGGTTGATTCAGGAAGGGATTGCCCGCCTGATCAGAGGGAGGACCTCTCTAATTATTGCTCATCGTCTCTCGACCATCCAACGTGCAGATAGAATCATCGTTCTTCACAAGGGCAGGGTTCGAGAGATAGGGACCCATAGGGAATTGATGGAAAGGAAGGGGATCTATTTCAAACTCTATCAAATTCAATTTGGTAAACCCTCAAATGCCAAATTAAGATAATCTACCCGTCCAGTCTTTGGGGACTTTTCCAGAGATTTTCAAAAAACTAAAGTTTTACTCATTTTTTAAATGCTTTTTCAGAGACTTGGATTGGAGATCTCTGAAAAAGATATAGAAAGACTGGGGAGGTAGTTTTCCAAACCCTTCGAATGCAGACAATAAGAGGTTCGGCAAGCCACAAGGGCTTGCCCTACGAGAAATTAAACGAATCTCAAACGTAGGGCAAGGGCTTTTCCCTTTCAGCATTTGTTTTCTTTTTCAGAGATCTCGATTGGATGGGTTGACAAAAGGGTGTGGTTGTCCTATATAGGAGATAGTTTTTATGGAAGAGAAAGAGAGACCCTTCACAGAAGCCAATATCATTGGAGAGGAAAAGAAGAGGGAGATTGATCTGAATTCCCTTTTTCCAGGGAAGGAATATGATTTAAATCGACTTTTTCCGGATGAAGGGACAAGGAGACTCCTTTATGAACTTAGGCGAAATAAGAGGGATGTGGAACGATTCATCAAAACGCTGATGATTGAGGAGGAGTAATCATAAATGGAATGCCCTCATTGTGGTTATCTTTTGACCCTGCCATCCTGTTCCAATTGTGGAGGAGAGATTCCACTCAACAGTAGATATTGTTGTTGGTGTGGTCAACCACTTCCAAAGGAAGAGGAAGAAGACTTCTCAGAAAGAAGATTGTGTAGCGACGGAACCTGTATCGGAGTTATTAATGAAATGGGAGTATGTAATATCTGCGGAAAGCCTTATACCGGCGAGCCAATATGATTTGGAATAAGATATGGTTTAAATGATAATCCCGTATTGACAGGCAAAGTGCCAGTGATTATGTTATCCTTAAAGAAAGAGTTTAAATCAGGAGGTATCTATGATCTTTGTACCCAGGGGTGGTGCGGATAAGGAAGAGAGGGGGAAGGATGATAAAGTGAATATCCCCCATGAACTTCCCATCTTACCCTTAAGAGGAACAGTACTCTATCCTGATTTGATCTTGCCCATCATGGTGGGCAGGAAAAAGTCGGTCAAATTGATCGATGATGCCATGGATTCAGACCGTATCATTGGGATCGTCACTCAGAAAAGGTCTGAAACCGAAGACCCCAAGGAATCCGACCTTTACACGGTGGGCGTTGCCGCCTTGATTTTGAGAATGATTCGGGAGCTGGATGGGAGCCAGCGTGTGATCGTTCAAGGGATATCGAGGATTAAGGTTAAGGAGTTCCTCCAGCGGGATCCCTATTTTAAAGCCAGGATCGAGACGGTGGAGGAGACCTTTCAGCCAGGTGTAGAGATTGAGGCCCTGATGATGAATTTGAAAAATCTCTTCCAGAGGGCTGTCGAGTTGGCCCCCTACCTTACTGCTGAATTGGGTACAATGGTGAATAATGTGAAGTCCCCGCCAATCTTAGCCGATCTGATCGCTTCAAACCTAAATCTCTCGACCCATGATAAACAGACTGTTCTTGAGACGATCGATGTTAGGGAAAGATTGACCAAGGTTCATCTTCTCCTCAATAAAGAGGTCCAGGTCCTCGAGTTGGGCAATAAGATTCAATCCCAGGTAAAAGAGGATATGGACCGTACACAAAGGGAATATTACCTCAGGGAGCAGATGAAGGCGATTAAGAAGGAGTTGGGGGAGCTCGATGAACATTCTACAGAGATCAAAGAACTGAAGGAGAAGATCAAGAAGGCAAAGATGCCCCCAGAGGCCCTTGCCGCCGCAGAAAAGGAGTTGGAACGTCTGGCCAAGATCCCTCCTGCTTCAGCAGAATATACGGTGGCCAGGACTTATCTGGACTGGTTGACAGAACTTCCATGGTCGGAGACTACAGAGGACAACCTCGATATTGACAATGCCCAGAAGACCCTGGACGAAGATCATTACGACCTCGAGAAGGTGAAGAAACGAATCTTAGAATATCTTGCGGTCAGAAAACTAAAGTCTGATATGAAAGGTCCAATCCTCTGTTTTGTTGGACCCCCGGGGGTCGGGAAGACCTCTTTAGGAAGGTCGATTGCTCGCACAATGGGACGAAAATTCATTAGAATCTCCCTTGGAGGAGTTCGAGATGAGGCAGAGATCCGTGGGCATCGCAGGACTTATGTGGGTGCTTTGCCTGGCCGAATCATTCAGGGGATTAAAAAGGCAGGCTCAAATAACCCCATATTCATGTTGGATGAGGTTGACAAAATTGGCATGGACTTTCGGGGTGACCCTTCCTCAGCCCTCTTAGAGGTTCTTGACCCTGAGCAAAACTTTTCATTTTCAGATCACTACATTGATGTCCCCTTCGATCTTTCAAAGGTAATGTTCATCACGACCGCAAATGTTCTGGATACCATTCCCCCTGCCTTGAGGGATCGGATGGAGACTCTTGAACTGCCTGGTTACAGCGAAGACCAGAAGATGATGATTGCCAAGAAGTTTTTGGTCCCCAAACAGATCAGTGAACACGGATTAACTTCAGAACTGATTGAATTTCAGGATGAGGCGATTCAGATCATCATCAGCTCTTATACCCGCGAGGCAGGAGTTAGGAACTTAGAAAGAGAGATTGCGGCGATCTGTAGAGGCGTGGCCAAGGATGTGGCAAGGGGAATTCGTGAAAAGGTGGTAATAACCCCAGATGTCCTTCATAAATTCTTAGGTCCTGTCAAATTCTTTCCTGAGGTGGCGGAGCGAACCTCTGAGCCAGGGGTGGCGACCGGTCTCGCCTGGACCCCTACCGGAGGAGATATCATCTTTGTTGAGGCGACAAAGATGAGGGGGGAAAAGGGGCTTACCCTAACCGGTCAGTTAGGGGATGTGATGAAGGAGTCTGCTCAGGCTGCACTGGCCTATGTTCGGTCCAAATCGAAAGAACTCGGGATTGAAGAAGATTTCTTTGAAAAGCATGATATCCATATCCATGTGCCTGCAGGGGCAATTCCTAAGGATGGGCCTTCCGCGGGGATCACCATGTTCGTGGCGTTGACCTCCCTTTTAACCAACAAACCTGTTAGAAACGATGTGGCCATGACCGGAGAGATTACTCTCAGGGGCTTGGTCCTTCCTGTGGGTGGAATCAAAGAGAAGGTGCTTGCGGGGTTGAGGGCAGGGATAAAAACGATCATTCTTCCCCAGAAGAATGAGAAAGATCTGGAGGAGATCCCAGAGCATATCCGGAATGCCATGAATTTCAAATTTATACAGAGAATGGATGAAGCGATCGAATTGGCCCTTAAGCCCACAGAACAGCCAAGACATGAAAGAGAGCCTGAGATAGAGCCGGAGAGGATCAGTGCCTCTGTTTGAAAGGGTTTGACAAACCTTTCCCTTCTATCCCCTATTCACTTGTTTATGCTTAGATTCAAAAGGGGTTTTTCTTTCCTCAAAAAGTAATACGATGGAATATCCAAAACTCCGAAGGGTCAACCTCTTCCCAGTCCAGATCTCAGGTCAAACGATGCTCTGTCTTCAGGATCCACTGAACGTAAGCGAAAAAGTTCTTTTTCTACCCCTTCCCATCTACTTCATCATCTCCCATTTTGATGGACAGCATTCTATCGTTGATATCCAGGCTGAATACATGAGGAGATTTGGAGAGATTCTCTATTCTGAGAAGGTTCAGGAGATCATCCATCAATTGGATGAAAATCTTTTCCTTGAGGGGGAGCGATTCCAGCAGGCCTTAAGGAATAAGGAGGAAGCTTTTTTACGCTCCTCCATAAGAGAGCCTGCCTTTGCAGGAAAGAGTTATGAGGTAGATCCAGAGCGTTTACGGAGGCAACTGGAGGGTTATTTTATCAGCACGGATGGGCCTGGGATGTTGGGTGATAGAGGAGGGCAAGGTGGATTAAAGGGTGTGATTGCTCCCCATATCGATTTTCAGAGAGGGGGATTCTGTTATGCCTTTTCTCATAAGGAGATATGGGAGAAAAGTTCTTCAAGTTGTTTTATCATTTTTGGAACATCACATGCCCCCATGGGAAATCCTTTCTGCATCACCAGAAAAGATTTCAATACTCCCCTCGGCGCCTTGAAGGTGAATCAAGAAATGGTCAATGCCATTCAATCCCAATGCCCTTACGATCTTTTTAAAGACGAAGTCGTCCAAAGAAGCGAACACTCCATCGAATTTCAGTGCATATTCCTCCGTTATCTCTTCCCTGAACCATTCGATCTTAAGATTGTTCCCATTCTATGTGGGTCCTTCGAAGGGGCCATTGAGAAAGGAATTTCACCCACCCAATTGGAACCTGTCAAGCAGTTTATCGATGCCCTTAGAAATTCTCTTCTTTCCATCAACGAAGAGATATGTTTTATCGCAAGCGCTGATCTGGCCCATATGGGCCTCCAGTTTGGAGATAGAGAGGGAATAAACGAATACAGTCTTAGAGTCCTCCAGTCAGAAGATCGTGAAATGCTAAGTTATGTAGAGGGGATGGACGGGGAAGGATTCTTTTCCTTGATTTCAAGGGAGAAGGATCGGAGGAGAATCTGTGGCCTTTCGGCCATCTATACGTTGCTTAAAGTGATGGAGGCAAAAGAGGGAAGACTCCTCAAGTATGGTCAGGCCTTCAGCCCGGAGACGCAATCTGTGGTGACATTTGCAAGCCTTGCCTTCTACTGATCTCTTTCATCCGGTTTATTTCGTCTATCAGGTCCTTTTCTTTAATGAATTTTGCGAAATAGAACAAAAGAAAAAAACAAAATAAACAAAAAAGAAAAAAACAAAATAAACAAGAAAAACAGAATAGACGAGATAAACCGAATAGGTGGGTTAAGATGGTTTTTGTTTGATTTTATCTATGGAGGGATAGAGGTCTGATAGTTTTTTTTCAAGTTCTTCTGGAAGGTCCACCTGGAGGCTGAGGATTCTCTCACGGATAAGGGCTAAGGTCCCCAATTTTTCACTCACCTCCTTGGGGGTGATACGACTTAGTCTTTTGGATACCTCTTTAATCTCTTCGTTTAAAAATTCGACCAATTTCAATATCTCGGATAGTCTTTTCTGTCCCATCAATCGTCTGCTCCCTCAGGTTTTCTTAACTTACCCGATTTAATGAGAGATTGCAAGGGGATTCATCGGGCTACCTCTCATAAACATCCTCGTTTTCAAATTTAGAAAGACTTTTTCCCTCCTGATCTTCAAACATTTTGATCCAGCGATTTACCCGATCTTCCCCATAGGCCCTCTTCCATCCGATGACGATCTTTTTCACAGGGACATCTGCATAGACCCCATGGAAGGCAACATATTCCATAAATTTTTGATTCTTTAGATTGTAGGGTTGAAACATTGAGTCCTCTCTACCATTGAACTCAAGAGGGGGGACATGGTGTTTTTCACAAAGGGAGCGGTTAAAGGCAGGAGTGGCTTTCACCCATTTCCCCTCGAGATAGAATTCCACAAAGCCATGATACACAAAGAGGTCGGTCCCGAGAAATTCAAGGAGCTGGTGGGTCGTGAGGTGATTTCGAACATCCGCAAGTCCAATACGAGAAGGAATCCCACATGCCCTTCCTAAGGCGCAAAGAAGAGAGGCCTTGGGGACACAGAAACTCCTTCCCCGATTAAGAACAAAACTGGCCCTGTAATGTTCAGGCAGATAAAAAGGGGAATAGGGGTCATAAAGAATTTCATCCCTGACCGCATAATAGAGTTTTACAGCCATCTCAACAGGGTCGGTGCTATTTCCAATAGTCTTTTGGGCATATTCTCGAATATCCTCATTGTCACTATCAATCACCTCTGTCGGGGTAAGAAAGATTTGGTATTGATGATGGTTTTCCAATTGCATAGATTTTTCCATACCTTTCCCTTTTAATAAAAAAGAAATTGTGGGTGATGCTCTTTTAAATAAAGATAACCGATTCCTTTAGAATTTAAAAGGACCATTTAAAGCCGATAAGGCAGTACCGCACCCAGTTTAAATACCAATCTTAAAATGAGCATAACGAGAAGCAGGAGACCAAGAAGAGCCATTACAGCATAATCTATTCTCCTGAGGTGAAGTTCATAATAAAAGGTTCTTTGGGCACCTGGACGAAACCCTTTCGATTCAAGGGCCATTGCCAATAGATTGGTATGCCTTATTGCATAGATAAATAGGGGGACCGCTTGCGGAATGAATTGGGCTACCCTCCTTAGTATGTTTTTGGACTTTAGGTCCAAACCACGTGACATCTGGGCCTGGATGATGGTGACTCCAGCGCCCGCAAAGGTTGGGATCAGTCTCAATGCAGTGGAGATGGCAAAGGCAATGGGATAGGGGAAGCCCAATTGGATGAGGCCATTGGTCATCTCCTCATTTCTGGTTGTTGAGAGAAGGATTAACCCAATGGCGACAAAATTGGCCAATCTTAACCCCATGGCCATTCCGTAAAGAAGTGACTCTCTGCTCAATTGAAATGGGCCAAGGGAGCAGAGAAGGGTAGGGCCTTTGACAAAAAATGGCCATAGAACTGCGCTGAAAATGATGAGAAGGATAAGGATGAAGCGAACCCTCCAGAAATTTAAGAGGGCTTTTGCAGAGATGGCCAAAACGAATATCCCAAAACTGATCCCTGCCATATATAGTGGGTGATTGAAGCACAGACAGGCCAAAAATAGTATCAAGACACCAATCAGTTTGGTTCGAGGGTCCAAACGATGAACCCAGGTATCCTTATCTAGGTATAAAAAAATATTCATTAACCTCTACCTTTAATTTCTTCCACAATCCCCTCAACCGTAAGGGCCTCCGTCCCTAACCAGTTACCCAACTTAACAAGCGAGGGCGCCTGGAGGGAGGCCTCTGAAAGTCTCTCCTCATCAGCAAAGACGGTTCGGGTTGGCCCATCTGAAAGGATGCGTCCCTCTTTCATTACAATCGTCCGTTGAGTATATTCTGTAGCCACCCACATGGAGTGTGTGATAATGATAATGGTGTGTCCTTTTCTGTTTAACTGTCTTAAAACATCCATTATATTTTTCTGATTACGGATATCAAGACCAGTAGTGGGCTCATCAAGAATGATGATCTGTGGTCGAGCAGCCAAAACCGAGGCGACTGCAACCCTCTGACGTTCCCCTTTGGTCAGAGTGAAGGGGACCTTTGTTTCACAACCCTCTAACCCTACAATCTCAAGCGCCTCTGCAACACGCCTCTCAATCACCTTAGAATCTTCACCCAATACCTTAAGACCAAAACCGACTTCCTCTTTAACCGTTCGTGAAAAGATCTGATGGTCAGGATTTTGGAATACATATCCAACCAACTCTGCCATTTCCCGATGGGTATAGTCCTTTGTTCTTTTTCCCTGTACCCAAACCTCCCCCGAAGTTGGTTTTAGGAGGCCATTGAAATGTTTAGCCAGAGTGGTTTTGCCTGAGCCATTCTGCCCTAAAAGGGCAATGAATTCCCCTTCGTAGATAGATAGGTCAATCCCCCGAAGGGCTTCTACCTTATAGATTGGGTAGGTATAGTGCAATCCATCGGTCCAGAGGATAGGCTTCCCCTTGGTCTTTTTCAGTGATAGTTTTTCCCAATCTTTCTTTTCAGGCTTGGCAAGACCTAAACTCTGAATGGTCTCTATGGATTGATTGAGATCGAGCGGGGAGCCTGGCCATCCCATCAGGCGAAAGAGTTCAAGCGTTGGAGGAGGCTTAACCCCGCAGGATTCGAGTAAGGATTGATTCTTAAGAACATCAACTGGTGATCCTTTGGCTATTAATTCACCCTCACGGAGCAACATCACAGAGTCAGCATGGAGAGCGGTTTCCGGTTCATGATCTACCAAAAGGAGAGTGCGACCTTCACCCCTTAGGCGGTCTGCTATCGAGAGAACCTCCTTTCTACCCTGTGGGTCGAGATCAGTTGTTGGTTCATCCATTACAAGTATATTCGGTTCTAACGCAAGGACCGAACCAATGGCAAGGCGTTGTTTCTGACCTCCGGAGAGGCTTGATGGTTCACGATGCCGAAAACCCTCCAGACCTACAAAGGATAAATACAGTTTGATTCTACGCTCAATCTCTGAGCGAGGAAGACAGTGATTTTCCGGTCCAAAGGCCATTTCAAGTTCCACATTGGTGGAGAAGAGTTGTGCCTCGAAGTCTTGGAATACTAAACCCACTAAGCGTGATAGATCCGTTACTTTATGTGAGGCCACTTCTTTCCCATTCACGAGAACACGGCCCTGATACTTTCCACGAAAGAAATGGGGGACAAGACCATTAAGAGTGAAGCAGAGAGTCGATTTCCCTGCACCTGAATGTCCCATTAGAACGACAAATGCTTCGTCCTTGATTTGAGTCTCAATATGCTGGAGTGCAGGCCTTCTGTTTGAAGGATAAGTATATGATAAGTCTTCAATTGAGATTGAAATGTCCATTTCACCTATAGCAAGAGACTACCAATAAGGATGATAAATGTAGAAATCCAGTAATGGGTGGTTGATGGGATGTGGAGAGTCATCTCACCAAAAAGCCCGACCATAGAGCCTGCTGTAACCATCCAGGCACCAAGTGTCCTCACTATGGATGGTCCAATATTGCTCTCCTCCATCACATCAGGCCAGAACAGGCCAAGCTGGTTGGCAATGAGGTTGAATACAGAACTAAGCAGTATAACTCCGATCCAACTTCCGAGGGTATTGTTGATTGTGATAATTTTTACAAGCACACCATAGGGCACAATACCCAAAGTATCCACAAAGGTGGAGATGACCACCGCACAGGAGGCGCTTGAGATAAAGGCAATTAGAAAATAGTTGACCCAGCACGAGACCTCACCAGTCCTCCATTGTTGCGAGATTTTAAGGAAGGGTAAGAAGGTCATCCACATAGTATATGGAAGGTAACCGAGAAGAAAGTTACCTACAAAACCTGCAATTGAACCGGGGCCCAGTGTCCCTCCAAAGACATCACCTATGAGATTACCAATTGCTGTCCCCCAGGCCCCTGCAGGACCGAAGAGAAGACCAAAGACCATGGGAAAGATATTTGCCACACGAACCTCTGTAATTCCAGGGATCAGTGGAATGGCGGTCTTGAAGGCGATGAGGGCTGAACCATAGATTGCCGCACAAACCGCAACCAGAATGATCATTCTTGTGTTGTTCCACATCCTAAAGGCAGACTTCATGGTTTTTCTTTCTAAATAGGTTTACCAATAGAAATTTATCAGATTGAGAAAGAGAGTGTCAACCAATAAACAATTTGTAACCTTTGAGATTTGTTTAATTTCCCGTAGGGCAAGGGCTTGTCCCTTGCCGAGCCCTCATGTAGGGCGAGCCCTTGTGGCTTGCCGAACCTCTTATTGTCCGCATTCGAAGGCTTTAGAACCCTAACTCCCCAGTCTTTCAAGGACTTTTTCAGAGGTCTCCAAAAAAATTATGTTAGCTAAAAT
>JBBIRM010000070.1:0-13521 GCA_037441765.1 Deltaproteobacteria bacterium
CGGAGGATTACAACTTTACCCGGTTACCCATTAAATACTCGGATGAACCTAAAAAAGAGATTACCCTTTTCAACACTTAAGGGATTCTTTAGTTAGGGAGCACTCCAAGGTTTCCGCTATAAGATTTTCTCCGACATTCCTACCCGATTCCCCAGATGAGTGAGGTGTTACCCAAAAAAGTCTTTTTAGTTTGATAATTTTTTAAAAATATTATATTTAATAATATATTTAATGATAAGAATTCTCAGGGGGGGTCTAATGAAAAAGATAGATATTAATTTGCTGATTCAATCAATTCGTATAAAAATAAAAGAAAGAATAAAAGCATTTTTTAATCCAGAAAATTTAAGGGAACTTTTCAATTTAATTAAAAATTTTTGGTTTGATGTCTTTTATGGCTTTAAAAAGGGGGCAATCGAACATAAAAGAGCAATTAAAACTTCTCTTTTCCTCTGTATATTACTATTTATTGTCATCTCCTTAATTCTGCTTAAATTTACTGAAAGCCCTACATTCTGTGGTTTATGCCACCAGATGGAAGGTTATATGGAGTCCTGGAAGGTTTCCACTCACCGTCAGGTTGCATGTACAAAATGTCATTACGAACCTGGTTTTTTAAACCATCTCAAAGGGAAGTGGGTGGATGGTCAAGTGTCACTTGCATACTTTCTTTCAGGGAAAAGACCTAGTAAACCTCACGCTGAGATTAATGATTCAGCCTGTCTGCAAAAAGGTTGTCATAAAATTGAAGATCTCAAAGAGGATTTGATTTATAAGAATGTTGCTTTTTCCCATAAAAAACATTTAGGTGAACTCAGAAGGGGAATGCAACTTCGATGCACTTCCTGTCATGCCCAGCTTGTGCAGGGGGCCCACCTTACTGTTCACGAGATCAACTGTTTTATCTGTCATTACTATAAGGCAGGGGAAAAGGGGGAAGAGGAATGTATTTCTTGTGCGGTTGGGAGTTGTACATCATGTCATATTGAACCCAAAGGGGATATAAAGTTAAAGAGATGGAGTTTTAATCATAGAAAATATATTGCAAGAGGTGTAATCTGTGAGAAATGCCATATCAATGTCGTCCAGGGAGATGGGCATGTTCCCGAGGGGAAATGTATGCAATGCCATAATGAACCTGAATTATTGAGAACTAAATATACTCCCCAATTCATGCATAAAAAACATGTCACAGACCATAAGATCGAATGTGCAGACTGCCATTCACACATTCGACATGAGATTGGACCCATTCTTACAATGGTCCATTCACCAGCTGTTTGTGATAAATGCCATACAAAGGATATGCACCTTGCTCCTCGAGATTTTTACAAGGGTAGCGGAGGTATTGGGGTTCCTGATTCTCCAAGCCTTATGTTTATTACCAATGTTGATTGTATAGCCTGTCACAGGAAGGGTGAAGAGAGCCATGCTGCTCTTTACACAACAAAATATGCTGAGAAGGCATTGGGAGAGACCTGTGTTGATTGCCATGGTGAAGGCTGGGATGAAACATTGAAGCAATGGAAAAAGTTACTTGCAAAAGAAGAAAATGATATTAATCAGAGGATATTTACTGTTCAGGAAAAAATATATGAATTTGAAAGGATGAAAGGGAGAACGCTCGATTTTAAAAAAGCACAAAATCTGTTGAACGAAGCTCGCCATAATTTTAACTTTGTTTTTCTCGGTAAGGGGGTACACAATATCGAATATGCGTTTAAACTCCTAAACACTGCAAAAAATAAGGCAGAGGAGGCACTAGCGGTGCTTGATAAGAATTATAAACCGAAGGAGTTTAAAACTGAGATGACTTGCACAACACTTTGCCATGTGGGTATGGAGAGGAGAACCGTTCCATTTAATGACACCAAATTTTCTCATAAGACCCATGTAACTGGTATGGCTCTGAATTGTTCGGATTGCCATTCTCCTCGTGAAAATCATGGAAGGACTTTCCTGAAGAATTGCGTAGAATGCCACCATGGAAAGGATAAGAAAAAAGCAAGGTGTGAGGATTGCCACATTTCTGTTAAAAGATTGCTTGAGGGAAAGGAAGGTATTGGCGTTAAGGAAAGGCCAAGCAAAAAATTAGAGATCTTGAAATGTGTTGATTGCCATTCTGGAGTGGTTCAAAAGAAGAAAGAATCTTTCGATACCATTAAGAAGCGATGTATAGAATGCCATGACTCATCCTATGGGGAGAAGGCAATTCAATGGAAGAATACCTATGAAAATCTTCTAAAGAAAATCACCCCCAGGATCAATCAAGTGAGGGAGGAGATTGAAAGAATTGACCAGCGTGGAGGTCATACCTTTGTCTATCGGAAACTATTCGGTGAGGCGGAGTTTAATTATAATCTGGTAAAAAAAGGAAATGGGGTTCATAACTTAGAATATTCAATGGAGTTAATAGAATTTGCTAATTATCGCCTGGATGAGGCAATCAGGAAGTTAGCAAAAAAGAGATAGATTTAATCTTATCCTTCACTTTTAGTTTGTTAGATTAAATTTTGGGTAAAAATGCTCAAAACCATTCTTCTTTAGCCAAGGTCTGTAAAATTTTGAACTTGTCTTTTCCAATCATCACAGTTCATTTTTAAATCCTAAGAATGAGATTTATGAAAAAGTCATAGAAAGACTGGGGAGGTAGGGTTCCAAACCCTTCGAATGCGGGCATTGAGAAGTTAATTTGCTAACAATCGTTTAAGAGAAAAACAAACATTTTCAGGGAATTAATCAATAGTGCCAAACTATTAAAGGTATCCGCTCGAAGGCTTTTCACCCCACCTCCCCAGTCTAAAAATCTTTTTTTAAATACTTTTTCAGAAATCTCAGAATTAAGACTTGACAAATAAAAAATTATTTCATAAATATTCAATTAAGATTTGTGAAAGGAGTCACAAAATTGAAGTATTCGAAGATTCCAGAAGCGACCATAAGAAGACTATCCAGATATTCAAGGTGCTTAGAAGAGATGAATGAAAGGGGAGAAAAGGTTGTCTCCTCCGCACTTCTTGCAACTAAATGTATGGTCAATGCAGCTCAGGTGAGAAAAGATCTGGCCTACTTTGGAGAGTTTGGAATCCGTGGGGTTGGATATTATGTAAAAGACCTTCTTCAGGATATTAAAAGAATACTGGGACTGAATAAGGAGTGGAGAATGGCTGTAATCGGCATAGGGGATTTGGGTTCTGCCCTCCTTTCTTATAAAGATTTTTTAAAACAGAATTATAAGATTGTGGCTGCCTTTGATATTAATCCTCCAAAAGTGATTGGAAGGGTTTCGGAGAAGCTGGGAAAGCCTGTGGAGATTCTTCATATCAATCGAATCAAAGAAGTTGCTAAAGAGAGGGGGATTGAAATCGCCCTCATCACAACCCCTCCATCGGAGGCTCAAAAAGTGGCAGACCTGTTGGTGGAGGCAGAGATAAGGGGAATTCTAAACTTCGCTCCAGCACAGATTTCTGTCCCTGAGGGATTTGTAGTAAAGGATGTCTTTTTCACCCATGTATTAGACAATCTGGCTTATCTTTTGTCCAATACCTAAGGATTGAAGAAGTGTTCGGAGAAAGGCCCATTTCCTAAATCTGGGATGGGCCTTTTTAATTTTGGAATTTTAAATGGTAAAGGAGGTTCTGGATGAAGAGGAGGATTGGGTTTATTGGATTGGGGATCATGGGAAAACCCATGGCCAGAAACCTTTTGAAGGCTGGATTCCCTCTGATCGTCTATAACCGGAGTAAAGCCCCAGTAGAAGAACTGATCAGGGAAAATGCACTTTCTGCAAATTCTCCCAAAGAGATCGGAGAGCGATCAGAAGTGATCATCACAATGCTTCTCGACTCTCCAGAAGTGAGGGAGGCCATATTGGGGCCTGAAGGGGTGATTCACGGAGTCCGAGCAGGTTCAGTGGTAATCGATATGAGTTCTATCAACCCCCTCGTTACAAAGGAGATTGCAAGACAGTTAAAAGAGAAAGGGGTTGAGATGCTGGATGCACCTGTTAGTGGGGGAGAGATAGGGGCGATTCGAGGAACGCTGGCCATAATGGTGGGAGGAGAAGAGAAGGTATTTAAAGATTGTATGGAGATTTTTAATGCCCTTGGAAAGAGCATCGTCTATGTTGGAGAAATCGGCTCAGGAGGCTATGTCAAATTGGTCAATCAGATCATCGTTGCCCTCAATATTGCTACCTTAGGAGAGGCCTTCAGCCTCGGGGTCAAGGCAGGTCTCGACCCCAAGGTCATCTATCAGGCGATTCGGGCTGGGCTGGCAGGAAGCCAGGTCATGGAGACAAAGATGCCAATGATCCTTCAAAGGAATTTTAAACCAGGCTTTAAGATCCGTCTACACCATAAAGATATCCAGAATGCCCTCTCCACCGCAAGAGATTTGGGCTTCCCTATGTTTCTTACTGGTTTCGTTCAACAAATCCTCACCTCCCTGATCCAGGATGGGAGAGGTGAGGATGATCATTCGGCCATTGTCACCTTTTTCGAAAAAGTCTCAGGGATCAAGATTGGATCAGCCTGATCGGGTCACTCTTAGCCATTATTTTAGTGCTTCGACCAAGTCCTCGCAGGTTAGGAGGTAGGCAAATCCATAGCCTAAATTCTTTAAGGTGGCGAGGTGATGGTCGGTTTTTCCAGTGGCGGTCCCATCAATCAGGAAAAAGACCCTGTAATTCCTCATAAAGGCATCACGGGCTGTCGTTTCACAGCAGAGGTTGGTCATCACCCCTGAGATGATTAGATCCTTAATCCCTTTGGATTGAAGCAATGAATTTAGTTCTGTCTCCATAAAGGCGCTATAATGTTTTTTGGGAAGGACGATATCCCCTGGTTCGACCTTAATTTCTGGGATCAGCCTCCAATCCTCTGTACCTCTCACAATCACCTCCCCCCACCATCCGATGAGTTCTCCTCCGTCAGAGTCTGGATGGGTATGGCCATGCTGTGTAAAAAGAATGGGAATTCCTCTTTGTCGGCAGGATTGGATCACTTTTAGGATATTTCCTAAAACCGGTTGAATAATCCGAGAGAAGTAGTTTTGAAGATCGATGGCAAGAAGTGCAGCCTGGGTGGGTTCGATCACTGCCTTTCTACCCTTATAGGCTTCTAACTCCTTTAAAACCTTTTTGAGATCGAGTTTCATCCTTTTCTCCACTTGGGGTTATCCATTAAAGTTGCCTTTCCGTTTCGGTCCACCAGGATCTTGACAAAGCCTGTCTTTTCAATGTCCCCATAATTATGGCCTGCATCTCCTGGGTAGACCGCAAAGAAGACAAAGGGCGTTGATCCGGTATTTACCATTCGGTGTCCCCAGTAGGGAGGGACATAGGCAACCACTCCTGGCTTAATAACGATGGATTCGAAATCCCCTTTCTCTGTCTGAATGAGAAGGAATCCTTCCCCCTCCAGACCGAGATAGACCTCTGAGGTATCAGGTCTTCGGTGGTAGTGGCCTTTGGTCATGAAATATTCTTCACCGATCTTACCAGGGAGAATGGTCGTTGTAGCGATCTGAAGATGGCCATTCTCTTCAGGGAGAATTTTTTCATTGAAAAAGTAAATCACGGGATCTTCGTTTTTAAGAATTTGAGCCTCTGCCTCAGAATCGAGGAACATTCCCTTCATATGGCTTAGTTTACGAATGTTGGTTCGGTCATGGGGGGTGAGATCCCCTGTCTTAAAATTAAGGTTCATAGAAAAAGGTTTCATCCCCATCATTTTCTCCTCCTTTTTCATGCCCAACCCAACCTTCCCCTCGATTGGAGGGTGATCGGGGGACAAATCTACCATATAACCAATATAACAGTTTAAAGGGATATAAGGCAATTAAAAATTGAGTTGTTGACATCTTTAAAATGAATTGATAAAAATAGTTTTAACTTGGCAAGGGAGTCGATTTTAGAAGGAGGTGAGGCTTAGGGTTAAAAGATTTAAGAAAATTTAGAAAGGAGGGCTTTTATTATGAAAAGGAAAAAATTATTTATTATCTTTTTCGCAATGATCTTTTTGGGTTGGGTGGGGTCTTCAACTCTTTTTGCTCAGGTAAAGGAGGTGAAGATTGGTGTAATCCTTCCCCTCTCCGGTCCTCTTGCGCCGATTGGCAAGAGCCTGAAGGAGGGAGCAGAACTTGCAGCGGATATTGTGAACAAGAAGTATCCTGAGTTGGATATCTCCATTGCTCGATGGGAGGGTATCCCGAATTTGGGCGGAGCCAAATTAACGCTCATCTTCGCAGATTCCAGGGGAGATCCAGGTTGGGGAGCTGAGCAGGCAAAGCGTTTAATCGAGGATGAAAAGGTTGTGGGCCTTATGGGTGCCTATCAAAGCGCGGTTACTAAGACCGCTTCGGTTGAGGCCGAAAGGGCAGGAATCCCCTTTATCAACCCTGACTCCACCTCTCCAGATCTGACAAAAAGGGGATTCAAATGGTTCTGGAGGGTGACTCCCCATGAGACATGGTTTACGAGAGATCTGTTTGACTTTTTGGATGGTTTGGTGGCAGGGAAGGCCCCTGGGGTGAAGGCTATTCCAAAAAGTGAGTTGGAGCCTTTAGCCGCAGCGGGGGAGAATACGGAATGGGGAGCGGCCTCTTTGGCAGAGATCGAGAAGTTTGCTAAGGAGAGGGGCTGGAAGATTGCCGAGTCCTTCAAGTACCCCCACAAGGCAGCAGATCTAACGAGTGAGTCAAGAAGATTAATTGCCTCTAAGGCACCAACCTTTCTATTTGCCCCCTATGTCGCCGACGCGATCCTATTTATTAAAACCCTAAAGGAGATGAAAGCATCTCCTCGCCTCATCTGGGGACAGGATGCTGGGTTTATTGAGGCTGACTTTTATAAAACCTTAGGGGCTGATGTGAACGGGATTTTAACACGCGATCTCTTCTCCCCTGAACTTGCAAAGGTTAAGCCCGTTGCAGGCAAATTGAACGAGATGTACAAGAAGATGACTGGCTATGACTTTTCAGGAAGTTCTGCAAGGGACTTTGTAGGGGTACAAGTCTGGGCCCATGTTCTTAATAATGCCAAATCCACAAGCCCGGAGGCCATACGAAAGGCACTCAATGAACTGAATCTTCCTGGAAAGGAACTGATCATGCCATGGAAGGGGGTGAAATTTGGTTCTCCCTTCCCGGGAGATACCCAACAGAATGAACTTGGTTCGGGGGTCATCAATCAGTATCAGGGATACCCAGGTGGGAAGTTACATATTATCTTTCCATTCGAGGCCTCGACCTCAAAACTGATCTACCCCTTTCCAGGTTGGAAATAATTTTCCCCTGTAGGGAACGGTTTCAAACCGTTCCCTACTTTTTTGAATCAAATGGAACTAACAGTTCAATTGATAATCTATGGAACCTTAATGGGTCTGGTTTTTGCCCTGATTGCCCTGGGTCTCTCGCTGATCTTTGGTGTGATGAACATTGTCAATTTTGCCCATGGCGAATTCCTTATGGTTGGAATGTATATCGCCTATCTCCTGTCTACCTTCCTCCATTTCGATCCAATTATTTCGTTGCCCTTAGCTGCATTGGCTGGATACTTACTTGGAATCATGAGTTATCATTTCTTGATTCATCATATCCTTCGTGGACCAATGGTTGCCCAACTTTTTGGGACATTTGGGCTAATGCTCTTCCTTAGGTATCTTGCAATGTATATCTTCACCCCTGATGTCCGTTCCATTAGAACAGGAATTTTAGTTGGAAAGGTTCTTACATTGGGATGGGTCTCGCTTGATCTCAGTAAAGTTATTTCTGCAGGTGTTTGCCTGATCTCTTTTGGGCTCGTCTATTGGATGATCTATAGAACTAAATTGGGAAGGGCTTTAAGGGCCACCTCGCTCGACTCAGAGGCAGCTCAATATATGGGGATCGATACAAAAAAGATGAATGCCTTGGCCTGGGGGATCGGTGGGGCTACTGTTGCTTTGGCTGGGTCGCTTCTTGCACATTTTTATTATATCACTCCCACTGTGGGGATGCTCTTTACCCTAATTGCTTTCGCAATTGTTGCCCTGGGAGGTTTTGGCAGTATCACAGGGGCCTTTTTGGCGGGGATCATTATCGGGCTCATCATGGTCTTGAGTGGCCATCTTGTAAGCGAACTAAAATTCACCTTTATTTATATTGTCTATTTCTTGGTCGTCATATTTAGGCCTCGAGGCTTTTTTGGATGGTGAGATGAGGCAACTCTTAATTGACATTTTCTCATTCGAAGACCGTCCTCGCTATGAGAGGATAGGTTTTCTTATTTTTATCATCATCGTCATTATCTTTCCCTGGATTGTAAAGTCTGCCTATGGAAGGGCGGTCATGATTAAGTTCCTTCTCTTTGCCCTCTTTGGATTAGGCTGGAACCTTATTGGCGGTTACGGAGGACAGGTTGATCTTGGACAGGCCAAAAATGTAGGGTTTGGCGCCTATGCCACTGGACTGATGATGCTCTGGTGGGGAGTTCCTTTCTGGATCACAGTGCCTGTGGGGATGATTATTGCAGCAGCAGAATCCTTTGGCGTGGCTTACCCCATGTTCCGTCTAAAAGGACACTACTTCGCCATCGCTACGCTCTGTGTGGCGTTGGTCTGGAAAGAACTTTTTGTCTTTTGGGACTGGACAGGTGGAGCAAGGGGTGTAGAAATTCCTATAAGATCAACTCCTGACTTTATCTATATGCAATTTGGTTCTCCTATCCATTACCACTATTTTATCTTCTTCCTATTTATCACTCAACTCCTGTTTATGAACTGGTTCAGGAAGTCTAAACTCGGCTATGAGTGTCAGGCGGTAAGAGATAATGAGGATGTGGCCGCAAGTCTCGGTATCAATGTCTACAGGACAAAAGTGATTGCCTATACCATTACCGGCGGATTGGGGGCAGTAGGTGGAAGTTTTATGACCGTCTACTATCTATACATCGATCCTGATTTTGTCATGCCTCTTGACCTTTCCATCTTGATTGCAATGACGGTGATGGTTGGAGGAGCGGGGTCGATGTGGGGACCGATCATTGGATCTGCACTCCTTATCCCCCTTGATATGTACTTGGGAGCCTGGTTGGGGGCCAAGAAGCGTTTGGGTATCGACTTCATGATCTATGCTGTGATAATGATGGTGATTGCAGCCCGTGAACCCAAGGGAATCTGGGGGATTATTGAAAGAGTGAGGAAGAAGAGGGTGGGGTAGGTCGATGTTGTTAGAGGTAAAGAATCTGGTAAAGGAATTTGGAGGGGTGGTTGCCAATGCTGATATCTCCCTTGAGGTTGAGGAAGGAAGAATTATGGGGCTTATCGGACCCAACGGAGCAGGCAAAACGACTCTTTTTAATTGTATTGCTGGTTATTATCGGCCCACCCGTGGAAAGGTTTTTTTTAATGGGGAGGAGATCACTGGATGGCCTGCTCACCGCGTTGCCAAAATTGGGATTGCCAGAACCTTTCAGGGAATGAAGACACTACCAAATCTAACAGTTGAAGAGAATGTGATGGTAGGGGCATTCTGTCAAACCAGCGATCGACAGGTTGCCAGAAGGATTGCTAATGAGATTATGGAACTTTTAAACCTCAGAGATGAGGCCAGTGCCCTTCCAACCGAACTTCCAATTGCAATCCAGAAGAGGATTGAACTTGGCCGTGCACTTGCCACAAAACCCAAACTTTTAATGCTGGATGAAATTGCTGCAGGACTCAATCCTATCGAGACCAAGGAGATTATTCAGACCTTGAAGAGGATAAAGGAGGAGAAAGGGTTAACCCTTTTTCTAACAGAGCACATCATGGAATTTATCATGAGCATTTCAGAGGTGATTACGGTCATGGCTGCAGGTCGAAAAATTGCAGAAGGACCGCCGGAGTTGGTCGCCAAAGAGGAAAAGGTTATCGAAGCCTACCTTGGGGAAAGATATGCTAAGGGTCGATCAGATTAAAGTTCTTTATGGAGGGATTCCTGCTCTCCATGAGGTAAGTTTTGATATAAAAGAAGGAGAGTTGGTGGCCCTGGTGGGCGCCAATGGTTCGGGTAAGAGTACGGTCCTGAAGGCAATTGTTGGGGCAGTCAGTCCTTCTTCGGGAAAGATTGAGTTTAATCAGAAGGACATAACCGGCCGACCAACCGCTGAAATCGTTAGATTAGGGATTGTCTATATTCCAGAGGCGCGACATATCTTTGGTCCTTTAACCGTTGAAGAAAATCTCCTCTTGGGGGCCTTCACGGCTGATTCAGAGAAGGAGGTAGAAGAGCATTTGGATTATGTCTATCATCTTTTCCCAATTCTCAAAGAACGTCGAAAACAGAGGGGGGAGACCCTCAGCGGTGGAGAACAGCAGATGCTCGCTATCGGCCGGGGACTGATGACTCGACCAAAATTACTAATGTTTGATGAGCCTTCCTTGGGGTTGATGCCTAAACTGGTTACCGAATTATTTAAGACCGTTTTGCGATTAAAAGAAGAGGGATATACTATCCTTCTCGTTGAGCAGAACGTCCGAGAGGCATTGGAGATCGCAGACCGTGGATACATCCTTCAAACAGGGAGAACCGTCCATACAGGAAGTGGTAAGGAACTTCTCGAATCAGACATCGTCAAGAAAGCCTTCTTAGGGTTGTAATAAGTCAAGTATTTTCCTTCACCAATAATATAGAATTCAAGGCATACATTTTCTCCATTTATATGGTCAACTCCTGTTTTTGGATGCCAGTTCTTAACTGTGCCAACTCCCACACATATTTATAGAGGTGGAGCCCCTTGCTATAGGCAAGGGTTTCGCCTGGTTCAACCCCTATCTTTTTTGCCATATCTTCCTTCAACATCTGTAAGGCGCCGAGGTTTGCTGGAAAGCCACCCCATAGATCCCATGATCTAAAATAGACAAAGAAGTGGAGTTTACCATATCTCACACGGCAATCAATCAATCTCATACAAGGAGGGTCATTCAATAAACAATCTTCGGGTCGTCCAACCTCCATCGTGGTCTGATTGGTATGAAGCCCATACATTTTGTATTTTTCAATCACTGCTTCGATCTGATTTGGCCCGACAATCACAGGGTCATCCAGTATCATATTGCCTTTTTCATCTCTATATCTTTTTATCAAAATCCCGCTTAACCTCTCCCCATAAACATAATCTTCGTTTTCATCCTTGATGCCAACCATGATCTTTTCGTTAAAGTAGGTCTCAATATAACCTGGGGCAACCGGGGCAGGGATTCCAAGATTTGGGGGAATATCAGGTTCAAGGGGTCTCATGTGAGGATGTGTAATTTTTATCCTAACATCGTCAAACTCAATTCTTTCCGAACCCTCAAAACTTCCCTGATCAATGACATAGCGGTAGCCATGATCTAAAATATTAAATAGACATTGAAACCAGGCATCGGGGATATCCCGAGCCACAATGGAAATAGTCTTTAAAAAACCCATCTCCTTTTCCATCAGAATGGTCCTCCTTTCTTCCTTAAAGTTTCACTTACAAAAGTTAATGCCTGCTTCTCTTAGAATTTGGGTTCATTTACCCTAATAAATACCTTCTAACCTGGTACTGTTTTAACCTGTCAGATAATAATTATTTTTACAAAACAGATCCTCTTTTACGTTTACTAAATTTGGATGATAGCGTCAATAGAATTTTAGGCATTAAAAATTTAACTATTGAAGCACTCTCTTTTTTTTGTTAATTTATGAAAAATTATGAGTGATATTTGGCAACTTTCTCCAGGAGAAATTCGATCACTCATCCGAATGGGCAAATGGGACAAACCCACTGCAGGGTTAGCCATGGGCTATGCCCAGGCCAACCTGGTTATCCTTCCACAAAAATATGCCTTTGACTTTCTTCTCTTCTGCCAAAGAAATCCTAAGCCCTGTCCTCTTTTGGAGGTTTTGGAGCCTGGAAAATTTTTAACAGAATTTTTATCTCGAGAGGCTGATATCCGAACGGATATCCCACGTTACAATATATATAGAAAAGGCCGATTGGAGGCAGTTGTAAAAGAGATTAAAAACATCTGGAAAAAGGACTTTGTCTCATTTCTTTTAGGGTGCAGTTTTTCTTTTGAAGAGGCACTGCTTCGGGCAAGGATTCCTGTTCGCCATATCGAAGAGAAAAAGAATGTCCCGATGTTCATCACTAACCTCTCTTGCAAATCTTCGGGTATTTTCCATGGACCCATGGTGGTATCGATGAGGCCTATCCCCGCGGTTCAAGTGAGCATGGCTGTCCAGATTACCTCTCGTTATAACTTGGTCCATGGAGCCCCTGTTCATATCGGTGATCCTTCTGCAATTGGGATTAAAAATCTCAAAAAACCGGATTTTGGAGAAGCAGTGACGATAAAGAAGGGAGAAGTTCCGGTTTTCTGGGCTTGTGGTGTGACCCCTCAGGCCATTGTGATGAAAGCAAAACCTGATCTCTGCATTACCCATACCCCTGGTCATATGTTTATCTCAGACTTACTTAACGAGGAGTTAGCCATCCTCTGATCTCTCAAATTCAACACCCTGAGCCGCTTCTGGCATGAAAGTATAAACGAGGAGTAAATATGATTGCATACTTTATTAATCCTAAGGTATCGGCTATAATTCCCTATATCAATCTTATCTCAGGAATATTTTCGATAGGATAAAAGAACAATGGGCAAAATGGAAATTTACAAGAAATATAAAAAATATCTGGTGCCTTGTTTAACCTACTATTATAAAGAGCCTTTGATCGTGGACCGAGGGAGGGGGAAATATCTCTACGATATCGATGGGAAAGAGTATCTTGATTTTTTCGGAGGCCTCGTAACAATCAGCGTTGGCCATTGTGATGAGGAGATCACAGAGAAGACCTATCAACAAATGAGAAGGCTTCAACATACCTCAACCCTCTATCAAAATGTCCAGACGATCTCCCTCGCTGAGAAACTTGCAGAAATCACTCCTGGTCGGTTGCAGAAGTCCTTTTTCACGAATAGTGGAACAGAGGCAGTAGAGACTGCCATTCTAATGGCTAAACTCCACACCCATAGTCATGAAATTATCTCTTTAAGGCATAGTTATAGCGGAGCCTCCTGCTTAGCAATGAACCTTTCAGGCCTTGGGAATTGGCGTCTTGTCGAAAGTCTCTTTCCTGGCATTAAACACGCTCATAATCCTTACTGTTTTCGCTGCGCCTTTGGGAGGAAGTATCCAGATTGCGACCTCCAATGTGCAAAGGATGTAAAGGAGTTGATCGAGACCACTACCTCAAAACATCCTGCTGCCTTTATCGCAGAGCCCATTCAGGGGCTTGGTGGATTTATTACCCCACCAAAGGAATATTTTAGAGAGGTGGTCTCCATCGTCAGGCAGTATGGAGGCCTCTTTATCTGTGATGAGGTTCAGACAGGATGGGGCAGGACAGGAGGGAAATGGTTTGGGATAGAACATTGGGGTGTAGATCACGATATTATCCTTATCAATAAAAAAAAAAACAATGGTCTCCCTGTTGGGATCACAATCTCCACCCCTGAGGTGGGGAATTCATTT
>JBBIRM010000071.1:0-13375 GCA_037441765.1 Deltaproteobacteria bacterium
CCTACCCGATTCATATAATTCCTCCTTCACCGAGGGATTACCATTTTAGTAATTTTCCACTTGCAAAATTGATTTTCCTGTGTTAACAGAATTCTGTTTAACCTAATTTGTTTAAGGAGGAAAAATGGAAAAGAAACGGAGGCTTCAATGTCAACCATAACAATGAAGGAACTCCTCGAAGCAGGGGTACATTTTGGCCACGAAACCAAGCGTTGGGATCCCAAAATGAAACCTTACATATTCGGGGCAAGAAACGGTATCTATATTATTGATCTTCAGAAAACAGTTCAACTCTTTAAAGAGGCCTATCAATTTATCCATGATGTTGCGGCCAAAGGAGAGTACATTCTTTTTGTCGGGACAAAAAAACAGGCTCAGGAGACGATCTCGGAACAAGCGACTCGGTGCGGGATGTTTTATGTAAACCACCGATGGTTAGGGGGGATGTTGACCAATTTTCAAACCATCAAGAAATCGATTGATCGCCTCAATAAACTTGAGGCCATGAAAAATGAAGAAATCTACAATCTTCTCCCCAAAAAGGAGATTATCGAATTAGAGAAGGAAAGGATGCGGTTAGAGAAATCCCTCGGAGGGATTAAGAATATGGATCGACTCCCAGGTGCCATCTTCGTGGTCGATCCCAAAAAAGAGAGAATCGCAGTGAGGGAAGCCAGAAAGATAGGAATCCCCTCTGTCGGAATCGTGGATACAAATTGTGATCCGGAAGAGGTGGATTACATCATCCCAGGAAATGATGATGCCATCCGGGCCATACAACTTTTCACTTCCAAAATAGCCGATGCCATCATCGAAGGTAGACAGTTATACGAAAAACAGCTCCAGATGGAGGGGGCTAAGGTTGAAAAGGAAGAAGTTCCTCTCCCGGAACCCAGCCTTGAGAGTCAGGGAGAAGAAATAATGGACGCTATGGAGGAGGACTTAGACTGAATGGACATTTCTGTTGAGTTGGTCAAAGATTTGAGGCAGAGGACAGGGGCGGGGGTTGTGGACTGTAAGATCGCCCTTCAAGAAAGCAAGGGAGATATTGAGAGGGCTATCGATTTCCTTCGCCGAAAGGGATTAGCCACCGCAGCAAAGAAGGCAGGGCGAATTGCCACAGAGGGTCTCATCTCCTCCTATATCCATGCAGGAGGGAAGATGGGGGTTCTTGTGGAGGTCAATTGTGAGACCGATTTTGTGGCCAAGACTGAAGACTTTCAAACCTTTGCCAAGAACATCGCCATGCACATCGCAGCAGCAAATCCACAATACATCCGTAGGGAAGATGTTCCTCAGGAGGTTTTAGAAAAAGAGAAAGAGATCTATCGGACCCAGGCGCTTGAAGCAGGCAAACCTCCAAAAGTGGTAGAAAAAATAGTTGAAGGGAAAATGGAGAGATTTTTCTCAGAAGTATGCCTCTTAGAACAAATATATATAAAAGATTCCGATCTTACCATCAAGGAATTGGTTGATTCGATGGTCGCTAAATTAGGAGAGAATATCACCATCCGTCGGTTCGCCCGATTTCAATTGGGCGAAGGGTTGGCCTCCCGGTCCTAAAAGCCCTGCTCCTCTTCAATGGAAAAGGTTAACCTTTTTTCTTAAATAGAAAGGGCCAGAAAGAGGAAGGTCTAATGCCATGGAAATTCCCTGAGATGGTAAAGGCTTATGGTTAGACGGAGAATAGGCCTTCAATGAAACGACCAATCTATAAAAGAATTCTCCTCAAGATCAGCGGAGAGGTTTTGACAGGCAAAGGGGATTATGGAATTGATCCTTCAGTCATTCAACAGATCGCTCGTGAGATAAGAGAGATCAAAAGATTGAATGTAGATGTGGCTGTTGTAATTGGAGGAGGTAATATTTTCCGGGGAATTTCAGCAAGTTCAGCAGGAATGGATCGTGCCTCCGCAGACTATATGGGAATGTTGGCCACGGTGATTAACGGGATTGCGCTTCAGGAGGCCTTGGAAAGAATGGGGATTCAAACCCGACTACAGACAGCCATTGAAATGCGTTCCATAGCAGAACCTTATATCCGTCGGAGGGCCATTCGCCATTTGGAAAAAGGTCGCGTGGTTATCTTTGCAGCAGGGACCGGAAATCCTTATTTTACAACTGATACAACCGCCTCCCTCCGAGCAATGGAGATCGGCGCAGAAGTCATCCTCAAAGGTACAAAAGTCGATGGAGTCTATGACCAGGATCCCCTCCTTAACCCAAAGGCCCGGAGATTTGAGCAGATGACCTATCTTGATGCCCTCAAAAAACGACTGAAGGTTATGGACGCCACCGCAATCTCTCTCTGTATGGACCATCACATCCCGATCGTCGTTTTCAATCTTAAGAAGAAGGGGAACATAAAACGGGTGCTCTTAGGAGAAAAGGTGGGGACCAAAGTTGGGGGATAACCGATGGAGGAAAAACTTTATACAGAAGCACAATCGAAGATGGAAAAAACCCTTAACACCCTTAAGGCAGATTTGAATAAGGTGAGGACAGGAAGGGCATCGCTTGCCATATTCGATGATATTCGAATTGACTATTATGGGAAACCCACTCCTCTTAACCAGCTGGCAACCATGGCCATCCCTGAACCCAGGTTGATCACCATTCAACCCTGGGATTCCAGTATCGTAGGAGAGATTGAAAAGGCCATCCTAAAATCAGAAATTGGATTGACTCCAATCAGTGATGGTAAGATCATCCGGGTCAACATTCCTCGTCTGACCGAGGAGAGGCGAAAAGAACTGGTCAAGGTGGTAAGGAAGATGGCCGAGGGAGCGAAAGTGGCCATCCGAAATATCCGCCGAGAGATCAACGATCAATTAAAGGGTTTGGAAAAGAATAAGAAGATCTCACAGGATCAACTTCGGCAATGGATGGATAAAGTGCAGAACTCCACAGACAGATATATAGAGAAGGTGGAAGAAGTGCTCTCTGCCAAAGAAAAAGAGATTCTCGAAATATAAACAGTTAGATCAAAAGGAGGTGATTGGAATGGCGTATGTGATTACAGAGGAGTGTGTAGCATGTGGAACCTGTGCAGAGGAATGCCCTGCTGAAGCAATTGAAGAGGGGGAACCCTATGTGATCAACGAGGAAAAATGTACAGAGTGTGGAAGTTGTGTGGAGGTTTGTCCCATCGAAGCAATTATTGAAAAATAAGAGGTGAGGGGAATGCATCTCCCCTCCCCTTTTTCTTCCTTATGCCCCTAAGAACAAAACTCTCTGAGGGTATTTCCTCACTCATCTGGGGAATCGGGTGGAAAGGTTGGGATTTAGGAAAAGAACAGGATGGCCCAATTCCCCCAAAATGACAATCTCTAAATCATGTCTGAATTGAAACACCTCACTCATCCAGGGAATCGGGTAGGGATGTCGGAGAAAATCTTATAGCGGAAACCTTAAAGTGCTCCCTGACTACAGAATCCCTTGAGTAATGAAAAGGCTACCATCTCCTTAGATGAAATCTCTTTTTTCAGACATTCTATTAACCGATCCGCTATATAAGATTTTCGGAGATATCCCTACCCGATTCATATAATTCCCTCCCTTAGGTGAGGAATTACTCTGAATTCCTTCAATTTATTGAAAAACCCTTTTTGATATGATAATTTAAATTAATACATCCCCTCAATAAGGGTCTCAATCGATATGGAAGAAATTGATAAAGAAAAACTTCCCCAACACATTGCCATTATCATGGATGGGAATGGGCGGTGGGCAAAGAAGAAATCTCTCAGTCGAATCAATGGTCATATGAAAGGCGTTGAAGCGGTCAGGGAGATCGTAACTGCTTGCCGTGAACTTGGGGTCAAGGTCTTAACCCTTTACGCCTTCTCCGTTGAAAACTGGAGGAGGCCTAAAGATGAAGTGGAAGCATTGATGAAATTGCTAAAGGAATATCTCCTAAAGGAGACCAGTGAGATGTTGAAAAACAATATTCGGCTCTTTGCCATTGGGAGGATTTCAGATTTACCCATTGATGTTCAGCAGACACTGGCCCAGTCCATAAAGGAGACGGAACGGTGCGATGGAATGATTCTCAATTTAGCTTTAAGTTATGGGGGACGATCAGAAATCCTATACGCAGTACAAGGAATCCTCTCAGACTTCAAGAAAGGGAAAATCAAACTTTCAGATTTAACTCCCCAGCGTTTTTCAAATTATCTCTGGACTCGTGAGATACCAGATCCTGACCTGTTGATAAGGACAAGCGGAGAGTTTCGTATCTCCAATTTCCTTCTATGGCAGATCGCATACACCGAACTCTATGTGACAGAAACCTTATGGCCTGATTTTGATAGAGAGGAACTCCTCAAGGCCATCGCTGTCTATCAATCGAGGGAGAGGAGGTTTGGCCTCACCAGCGAACAAATCAACGGAAGAGAAGAATGAAAGAGGGATTTTGGAGTTAGGGGCAGAAATAGATTCTCTCTCAATATTCAAAGTGAGGATGGATTACTTAGGAAAAAAGAAAGTAGGGACAGCGCTGACAATTATTCCACCAGTGATCTTTCTGATCGCCATCGGGCCCCCGGCGGTTCTCTTAGGGATGGTCCTAATGGCCACTTTTCTGGGTCTCAGGGAATTTTATCACCTCTGTCTCCCTCATTCCATCCCAATGGAAAGATGGACAGGGATAGGATTAGGTCTACTTCTATCAATAATTGCTTTATTTGCAAATTTAAAGATTGGCTTCCTGTTTTTGGTCTTTATTCTCTTTCTTCTCGCCATACTCTTCATGATGACATCAAAGGATCTCTCTTCAGCGGTCTCAAATTTAGGAGTTTCCCTTTTCGGAATCCTCTATGTAGGGTTCCTTCTATCCCATGTCTCATTGGTGCGTTATGGGTTAAATGGAAGGGTATGGGTGCTTTTCCTGATTGTAACTGTTTGGGCAGGAGATATCTCAGCCTATCTGATTGGCTCTTTATTTGGGAGACACAGGCTTTATCCAAAGATCAGTCCCAAGAAAACCCTCGAGGGATTGGGGGGAGCAATTGGGGGGTCTATTCTAATGGCCCTTGCCTTTTCAAGAATCTTTCTTCATGATTTAGAGATTGGCCCCACCCTCTTTTTAGCCATTGGGATGGGAATCTTGGGTCAAGCAGGAGATTTTATCGAGTCGATGTTAAAGCGAAGTGCTCAAGTCAAAGATTCTGGATCTTTTATCCCAGGCCATGGTGGAATGCTGGATCGGTTAGATAGTTTTTTATTCTCTGCTCCTTTTCTCCATTACTCCCTACTCTATCTCATAAAGGAGACGCGATGAAACGTCTGGCCATCCTCGGTTCCACAGGTTCAATTGGTGTAAATACCCTTGATATCGTGAAACAATTTCCAGAGCGATTTAAAGTGGTGGGGCTTTCCGCCGGCCGAAATATCGGTCTTCTCAAAGAGCAGATCCATCAATTTAAGCCTCAATTGGTATCGGTGTTCAATAAGGAACTCTCCGATATCCTTAGGGGAGAGATAGGGGATCTCCCTGTGGAGGTCGTCCATGGGATTGAGGGTCTGATTCGAGTCGCAACTCACCCTGAAGTGGACCAGGTCGTATCGGCCATTGTGGGTGCAGTAGGTCTCATTCCAACGCTTTCAGCAATTAAATCTGGAAAGTCCATTGCCTTGGCCAATAAGGAGTCATTGGTCATGGCAGGAAAGATCATGATGGAAGAAGCAAGGCTTCATAATGCTCAAATATTACCGGTAGACAGTGAACACAGTGCCATCTTTCAATCCCTCCTTGGCCACCAGAGAGTCGATGTGCATCGGTTGATCCTGACGGCCTCAGGGGGACCCTTCCTCCACCTTCCTCTTTCAAAACTCCATGAGGTCACAGTAAAAGAAGCCCTGAGTCATCCCAACTGGGAAATGGGTAAAAAGATTACCATCGACTCTGCATCCTTGATGAATAAGGGTCTGGAGGTCATTGAGGCCCATTGGCTTTTCAATATACCAGTTAAATCTATCATCGTACAAATCCATCCACAGAGTATCATCCATTCCATGGTAGAATATATCGATGGGTCCATTGTGGCTCAGATGGGCATAGCAGATATGAGGATTCCAATCTCCTATGCCCTCTCCTTTCCCGAACGCCTCCATCTGAATCTACCCCATCTCGATCTTTCCAGGAGCGAAGCCCTCACCTTTCAAACACCGGACCCAGAGAGATTTCCTTGTCTCAAACTTGCCTATCGCTCAATAGAGATTGGGGAAACGATGCCTGCTATCCTCAATGCCTCCAACGAGGTGGCGGTCAACTCCTTCTTAGAAGGGATAATCAAATTTACAGAGATCCCTCTTCTCATCCAGAGGGTAATGGAAGAGCATGAGGTGAAATCTGTTCATACCATTGAAGACATCTTGAAGGCGGACCAGTGGGCTCGGGAAAAGGCAAAAACCATTTTGGAAAGGGGGAAATTGTGTTAACCACCATATTTGCAACCATTATCGTCCTTGGGATTCTTGTATTTGTGCACGAATTGGGCCATTTCTTACTGGCAAAGAAATTAGGGGTTGGGGTTCTTAAATTTTCATTGGGATTTGGCCCAAAACTTATCGGGAAAAAAATTGGAGAGACTGTTTATCAGATTGCTGTCTTCCCATTGGGAGGATTCGTAAAACTTATCGGTGAAAACCCAGAAGAGGAAGTCAGGCCGGAAGACCTCCCTCGATCTTACTCCAATCAACCTGTGTGGAAGCGCGCCCTGATTGTGAGCGCAGGCCCGTTTTTCAATTTCTTTCTGGCGGCTGTCCTCTTTTCCACCATCAATTTCTTTGGTATCCCCTATTTCCCTTCTAAGGTAGGGGAGGTCAGCCCTGGCCTACCTGCAGATAAGGCAGGGCTGGTCAAAGGAGATATCATCCTTTCCATCGATGGAAATGAGGTATCGAAATGGGACCAAGTTTCAAAGATCATCCGTTCCAGTCAGGGAAAGGAACTCAGGGTGAAGATAAAACGTGGGGATGAGGTAATCGAACTCACTGTCACCCCAAAACCCTCTACTCAGAAGAATATCTTCGGAGAGGAAGTCCAAACCTTTATCATTGGCATAACTCCTTTCGATGAAATTTTAGTGGAAAAGGTAAATCCATTTGTTGCATTAGGGAGAGGATTTTCACAAACCTGGTCAGGAATTAAATTAACCTACCTCACCATTTTAAAATTGATTGGGAGGGTAATCCCTGCAAAGACAATCGGCGGTCCCATCCTGATTGCCCAACTGGCTGGAGAACAGGCGAAAAGAGGGTTGCTAAGCCTTGCCCTCTTTATAGCCATCCTGAGCATCAACCTTGGGGTAATAAACCTGATACCCATCCCCATCCTTGATGGAGGCCATTTCCTCTTTCTCGGATTAGAGGCCATCTTAAGGAGACCTCTCAGCATCAAAAAAATGGAGATCGCCCAGCAGGTAGGGCTGATCTTCATCATCCTCTTGATGCTATTTGCTTTCTATAACGATTTGATTCGGATCTTTTCCCCGGTAGGGTTTAAGTTTTAATATGAAGGTTCTTGGAATCGATACATCTACCTCCTGTGGTAGCGTGGGCCTGGTTGAGGATGAATTAGTCATCTCCGATTATCTGCTCGATATTCCCATCACTCATTCTGAAAGACTACTTGAGGCAATCGAAACAGTACTCAAAGGAGCTCGTTTCAAAATTGAGAATTTAGATGGGTGGGCGATTTCTCTCGGACCGGGTTCGTTTACGGGGTTGAGAATAGGAGTGAGCACCGTGAAAGGGTTGGCCCTCGCCACAAAAAAACCAGTAGCAGGGGTTTCATCACTGGATGTTCTGGCCTCTCAGATTTCACCTACCCCATACCTTCTCTGCCCTATCCTTGATGCAAGAAAAGGAGAAGTATTTACTGCCTTTTATCGTTACGAGGGAGAGACCTCTCTCCGTCTCCAATCACCAATTGAGGCGATTGAGCCTGGACAACTGGTATTGAGAATCAAGGAACCAACCATATTTTTTGGCAGTGGGGTGAAAACTTATGGGGCCTTTTTAAAGGAAACGCTTCAAAGTCTTGTCCTATTTCCACCACCTCCCCTCCATATCCCTCACGGTTCCACTGTAGCCAAACTTGGAGTCGAAAGGCTGAAAAGAGGAGAAACTCTGGATCTAACAAACTTTACCCCCCTCTATGTTAGACCTTCAGAGGCCGAAATAAAATGGAAGGAGAGGCACCCAGTTTGAAAATATATTAAAATTATATTAATTTATTTTAACACACTTAAAAATCTAAATTTCTTAAATGATAGAGAGAGAAAAATGACAAAAGACGAAGAATTGATCGAAAGGCTTCTAAGGGAGAATGAAGAATTTTTAAAGGCAAAAAGGGCCCACACCGAATTAGCAAGGCAATTGGAGGAATTAGAAAAGAAACCATATCTTACCCCAAAAGATGAAATGGAGATCAAGATCATTAAAAAGAAAAAACTCGCCTTGAAAGACGAGATGGAAAGAATTCTTATGAAATACCGTTGAAAAGAGATTGATACCGGAAAAATGGGAGACTGGAATAATGGTTTAACCAAAAGGTCTTAAGATTCTTAAATACCCAGTATTCCAACCTTCCCTGATTCTAATGGTTTAAAGTTATGAAGAAAACGGGCGCGCAGATTGTTGTCGAATGTTTGAAGAAGGAAGGAGTGGACACCCTTTTCAATTATCCTGGAGGAGCGGTCCTTCCCCTTTTCGATGAACTTCAGAATTCCTCTATAAAACAGATCCTTGTCCGGCATGAGCAGGCTGCGGTCCACGCCGCAGATGGGTATGCAAGGGCAACGGGAAGGGCGGGAGTAGTATTGGTTACCTCTGGTCCTGGAGCCACCAATACTGTCACAGGAGTTGCTACAGCCTTCATGGATTCTGTCCCTGTTATCGTCTTAACAGGCCAGGTTCCCACTCCCCTTATCGGAAACGACGCTTTTCAGGAAGTGGATATTATCGGGATCACCCGACCATGTACAAAGCATAATTATTTAGTGAAAGATGTAAAGGATTTAGCACGAATTATGAAAGAAGCCTTCTACATCGCAAGGAGTGGAAGACCCGGTCCCGTCCTGATCGATCTTCCAAAGGATATCCTTGTGGATTCGACTGAATTTAAATATCCTGAAAAGGTCGTAACTCGAGGATACCGCCCCACCTATGAGGGTCATCCTGGCCAGATCCAAAGGGCAGTGAAAATGATTATGAAGGCCAAAAGACCTGTCCTTTATATTGGAGGAGGGATTATCTCCTCCAATGCATCGAAAGAACTTACCCTTTTGGCCGAAAAACTGGGGATCCCGGTGACAATGACCCTGATGGGGTTAGGAGGTTTCCCGGGCAACCACCCCCTTTCCTTAGGGATGTTAGGAATGCACGGTACCTACAGGGCCAATATGGCGGTTCAGGAATCTGACCTCCTCATCGCCATTGGATCGCGTTTTGATGATCGAGTGACAGGAAAGATTGAATCCTTTGCACCTCAGGCAAAGATCATCCATATCGATATTGATCCGACTTCCATCAGTAAAAATGTAAGAGTAGATCTTCCAATTGTTGGAGATTGCAAACGGGTTTTAATAAACTTCCTTTCACTCCTCGAGCAGGAGGATACGGAATCCTTCAGAGAGGGGCTTGCAAAATGGAAACATCAGATTGAGAAATGGAAATCCATCCATAGTATGGAATACCACCAGGATCAGATCATAAAACCTCAATTTGTGATTGAGAAAATCTTTGAATTGACAAAGGGTGATGCCATTATTGCCACTGAGGTAGGTCAAAATCAGATGTGGACAGCCCAGTACTACCCATTCCTAAAACCAAGAACCCTGCTCTCTTCCGGGGGGTTAGGAACAATGGGATACGGATTCCCAGCCTCCATTGGAGCCCAGGTCGCTTTCCCCAACAAGTTGGTCATCGATATAGCAGGGGATGGAAGTTTTCAGATGAACACTCAGGAGTTGGCAACGGCCTGTCAGTATCAACTGCCGGTGAAGGTGGTGATTCTGAACAATGGATATCTGGGCATGGTAAGACAATGGCAGGAGTTCTTTTATGAAAAACGTTATGCCTCTACCTGCCTTGAAGGGGTCTCTCCAGATTTTGTTAAATTAGCCGAGGCCTATGGAGCAGTAGGATTCAGAGCAACCAAACCCGAAGAGGTGCTTCCAATCCTGAAAAAGGCCTTTTCGATCCCTCAACCTGTGGTCATTGACTTCGTGATAGATCCTGAGGAGAATGTCTATCCTATGGTTCCGGCTGGAGAACCTCTTAATCAAATGAGGCTCGTATAAAAGATAAAGATGATTTGAGGTTTCAATGAGGCATGTGATCACACTCTTAGTGGAAAATGAGTTTGGGGTTCTTGCCCGAATCGCCGGGCTTTTTAGTGGACGGGGTTTCAACATTGAGAGCCTTTGTGTAGCCGAAACCCTCGATCCCACTATTTCAACCATGACGATTGTGACTCGAGGGGATGACCAGATCATTGAACAGGTTATCAAACAACTCAATAAATTGATTCCTGTCATCAAGGTAATGGACCTAATTGATAAAGATTTTTTAGAAAGGGAGATGGTTCTGGTAAAAGTCTCTGCCACCGCTGAAACACGTGGAGAAATCCTTAGGATCGTTGATATCTTCAGGGGGAAGGTGGTGGATGTCGGTTCGAAAACATATACCATCGAAGTCACAGGAGATGAGAAAAAGATTAATGCCTTGCTTTCTCTCCTCAAGCCTCTGGGCATTAAGGAATTGGTCCGGACAGGCCGTGTGGCCATGGCTCGAGGGAGTAAGGCATCAACGGAAATGACTTAATGGGGAGGAAAACAGGAGATGAAAATCTATTATGACAAGGATGCCAACCTCAGTCATCTGAAAGGGAAAAAGATTGCTATCATTGGTTATGGTAGCCAGGGACATGCACATGCCCTGAACCTGCGTGACAGTGGACTTGATGTCATTGTGGCCCAGAGAAAAGGAAGTGAAAATTACCAACTTGCATTAAGAGATGGTTTTAAACCGACCACAGCCTCTGAGGCATCAAAACAGGCTGACCTCATACAGATCCTGACTCAGGACCATATCCAGGCGCAACTCTATGAGATAGACATCAAACCCCATCTTCGAAAGGGAAAGACACTTCTCTTTTCTCATGGATTTAATATACACTATGGACAGATCGTTCCACCTAAAGAGGTAGATGTGGTCATGATTGCTCCAAAGGGGCCAGGCCATCTGGTCAGAAGAGAATTTATGAAGGGTGCAGGGGTTCCCTCTTTGATGGCAATACATCAGGATTTTACAAAAAAGGCCAAGCAGGTGGCTCTTGCCTATGCAAAAGGCATTGGTGCCACAAGGGCAGGTGTAATCGAGACCACTTTTAAGGAGGAGACAGAAACCGATCTATTTGGAGAACAGGTGGTCCTCTGTGGAGGGGTAAGTGAACTGATAAAAGCAGGGTTCGACACCCTTGTTGAGGCAGGTTATCAACCTGAGATTGCTTACTTCGAATGTCTCCACGAATTGAAGTTGATTGTCGATCTGATGTATGAAGGGGGTATCTCCTACATGCGGTATTCGGTAAGTGACACAGCGGAATATGGGGACCTCACAAGGGGAAAGAGAATTATCACTCAGGATACCAGAGAGGAGATGAAGAGAATCCTCAAAGAAGTTCAAAGCGGTCAATTTGCAAAGGAATGGATCTTGGAAAACCAGGCAAATCGGCCCATCTTCAATGCCCTTCGGAGGGAGGAGTCAAAACATCTCATAGAAGAGGTGGGGAAGAGACTGCGCTCTATGATGGGCTGGCTCAAGGAGAAAAAGTTTTGATGAGAGAGACTCATTGGCCCATTGTAAAAGAGGGGCTCCCATTTCTTATCCCTGTCGCTCTTCTCACGTTCATTTTTATTTTAATGGGGTATAAAATTTTGATATCTTTGGGAATTATTCTCACCTTCTTCATTGCCTTCTTTTTTAGAAATCCAAAGAGAAAGATTCCAAATCTTGAGAACATTATCCTTTCTCCTGCTGATGGGAAGATTGTCTATGTAGGAGAATGTGAAGAAGAACGCTTTCTTAAACAGAAAGCCTTAAAAGTGAGTATCTTTATGTCCCTATTTGATGTCCACATCAATCGAGCACCTCTCTCTGGAGAAATCCTCCAGAAGAGTTACCACCCAGGCCGATTCTCAATAGCGAGCCATGAAAAGGCTTCCCTCTTCAATGAACAGAATGCCTTTATCATGGAGGCTGAGGATCGGTTAAGGATACTTCTTGTCCAGATCGCTGGATTTGTGGCAAGAAGGATTGTCTGTTATCCAAAGGCAGGAGATAAACTTAAAATGGGAGAGATATTTGGATTGATCCGTTTTGGATCGAGGGTCGACCTCTACCTCCCCCTTGAGATCCAACCGATTGTTCGGGTTGGCCAGCATGTGAAGGGAGGGGAGTCGATCATCGGGTATCGCCTATGAAAAAAAGAAGACCACAAATTAAGGTAAAAAGAGGGGTCTACATACTTCCCAATCTTTTTACTACGGGGAACCTATTCTGTGGTTTTTGGGCCATCATTTCCATCTTTCAAGAAAAATTTGAATATGCCTCCTATGCCATCCTTCTTGCAGGGGTATTTGATGTTCTGGATGGGAAGGTTGCCAGGCTTTCCGGAGCCACCTCAAAGTTTGGGATCCAGTACGATTCTCTCGCTGACCTTGTATCCTTTGGCATCGCCCCTGCTGTGCTTGCCTTTAATTGGGCACTGAGGCCTTATGGAAAATTTGGCTGGCTTGCAGCGTTTCTATTTGTTGTCTGTGGAGCATTGAGATTAGCAAGGTTTAATGTCCAGCAATCATCTGGGGAGGTAAAATATTTTAAGGGCCTCCCCATCCCTGCTGCAGCCTCATTGATTGCCCTAACGATCCTTCTCTATTTTGAATTGATTGAATCGGGAGGGGTTAAAGACATCGTTATCCTCATTATGATCTACCTCCTTGGCTTTCTGATGGTGTCTAATATTCGTTACGTTAGCTTTAAAGAACTAAATCTTTCAAAGAGAAAACCTTTTAGCATATTCATCGTTGTCGTTCTTTTGATGATCGTGATCGTAATGGCACCTGTCATTGTGCTCTTTGTTTCCGCTCTCCTCTATGTTCTCTCTGGCCCAGCCAATATATTTATCGCTTGGCGAAAAAGGAAGGCAATGAAAAAGTTGGTCCCTACTCTTCAGCAGGAGGAAGTGAAATTTCAGGGTTAGGGTACAGAAATTCCGTAAAAGGGTTTTTTTCTTTTTAAATCCGCCATAGTTTCCATCAGGTTAGGCCTTCGTCCTCTTTCCTGAGCAAATTCGCATTCGAAAAAT
>JBBIRM010000072.1:0-13210 GCA_037441765.1 Deltaproteobacteria bacterium
ATTAGAAGGAACCACCCTTACTATTTTTGGAGTCAATTTCATTACTACTAACAAGCCGTATGGCATGCTTTCGGTGATAGCCACAGTTGAGGCAGAATTCATTAAGGATGAGGGTCTTTTGCTTCCTTGAGGCTTTCTTGTACCTTAAGTAGATGGCTTTGAGATATTCCATTCTGGCTCGTGGACTCATGACAATCCTCCTTTCTAAGAAGGATTGTCTGGTAACATCAATTATGAGTCAACGATACCTTTCCCCTCATCAATTGGGTAACATTTAATATGAGTCAATTCGCAGTAAATTTTCCTATTGACAATATAAATATATTGTATTATATTGCATTTCAAATATAATTATCAGGGGGTTATCTTGGGAAAAACAAAGATTGCCCGAACTATTTACATTAATGGTGAACAATTAGAGGCATTAAAAAAACTATCTGAAAAGACTAAAGTTCCTCAATCAGTTTATGTCAGAGAGGCCTTAGATATGCTTTTAGAAAAATATTCTGATCAATTAAAATTTGAATTCAAAGATTTGTTAAAAAATAAATAATTCAATTCTACCAATTCCTTTTCAATTAAGGATACTATGACGGAAGGCTTTCGATTAATTTATTTAAAATCAACAGACCTTGAAGGAGAAAAATCTAATCCTTCCACATTTGAAAGATCCAAAGAAACTGTGAAAGAAAGCCCACCCTCTTCATCCTTTCCATTTTCAGAAACCCCTTTCTCAGAAGTTTTTTTAAATCAAATAAAGATAGACCTGAAACATCCTGATCCAAAAATAAGAATCTTAGCCATACGCTCTCTTGAAAGGCTAATTCCTTCCATCCCTATTGCTATCCTTCAGGAGATGGTTTCCGACCAGGATTCGGAGGTCAGAGCCCAGGCAGTTTCTTCTTTGACAAAATTCAGAAGTCCTGCTGTCATCCCATTTTTAAAAAGATGCCTCAAGGATGGGGATCCAAAAGTGAGGATGGCTGCCCTCAGGGGAATCTTCCTCCAGGGTGAAAAAATAGATTTAAATATCCTCCTTCAACTCTTAAGTGATGAATCTCCTTGGATAAGGAGAAAGTTAGCCACTCTTTTAGGTTGGAACCCAATCGAAGGTCAACTTCCTCTTTTAATGGAATTATCTAAAGACAAAGAGCCTATGGTGAGAAAGGCTGCTCTATTCTCTTTACTAATGGCATACCCTGAAGAGAGCGAGGACCGTTGGTTAGAGGCGATGAGCGATTCGGATCCTGATCTTCGAAAATGGGTTAGAGATCAATTAGAAAGGGAGATAGAGAGAAGGTTAAAGAAAAAGATCTCTTCTTTTCAAAAAAGAGGTTAAGAAGAATAAAGGAAGTCCATGGCCCCTCCTATTCCAAAAGCCCAGATCATAGGGGATTTGGTCTATTCCCCTGGGAGTTTTGCAAAGCTTCTGGGCATTTCAAAGCAAGAACTTCTTGAGAAAGAGGCAAAGGGACTCCTCCCTCCTCCTAAGAGGAACTCGAATCAAGAGCGCTACTATAAACCAGAGGATGTGCCCAAGTACCGAAACTACCTTGGGCTTGAATCTCCTTTTAAATCGATACGAAAACAACTCTTCCTCAATTTTAAGGGAGGCACTGGAAAGAGTACGATTTCTGCATCCTATGGCTTTCGATTGGCTCAAATGGGCTTCCGAACCCTACTGATCGACTTAGACCCCCAGGGCCATCTGACTCAATGTCTCGGAATCAATAATCACCAATTTCAAAAAACCCTCTTCAATGCACTCATTGAAAAGGAGGACTTAGAAAATATCATTATCCAAACTGACCTTCCCACATTAGACATAATTCCTTCCAACCTGAACCTTTCCCCCATCGAGCTCTCCCTCTTTTCGATGAATTCGAGAGAATTTCGATTAAAAAGATTGCTCAGCACAATTGAAAAAAATTATGAACTTATTGTGATGGATGCTTCTCCCAGCATAGGTCTACTCAATCTCAATGCCATCTTAGCGTCGAATGACCTCATCATCCCGGTGCTTGCAGATTTCCTCTCATATCACGGTCTCAAGATACTGTTTGAAACCCTTTCTACCATTGAAGAAGATTTTTCATTCGTCTTTGAAAACATTTTCATCTTTTTAAATCGTTACAACGAATCCCATCGGATTTGCAAACGCTCCAAAAAGGCACTGGAAACCCATTACGAAAAGTATCTCCTCAATACGGTAATCCGGCAGGATACTAAGATTGCTGAGGCCACCAGCCAAGGGACTCCAATATTTCTCTTCGCCCAATCTTCAAAAGGAGCCACCGACATCCAGAGCCTGATTGGAGAAATTTTTGGACTGAAAGGAGCTGAATTATGACAGATGAGTTCACCAACAATGTTGCCCAAAAATTTCCTAACACCCAGAGTAAGGAATCCATCGAGAGACCCTGGGACGTGCCTGAACCGAAATTGATCTCCCCATTAAGAAAAATGGCCGAGGAGTCTAAAAAGGATGAACTGTCCGACCGTATCCATAACCTTTATTCTGAACTTCGATCCTCCTTAACGGTCAGGACTGCCCTGGAATACGATCTCAAGAAGGCCAGTCGTCTTTTGGAAGAGGTGAACCGGGTTAAATTGGAAGTGGAGAAGATCATTGAGATGTTGAGGGCTATGGAAGAATATATGAGAGAACGAATGAAATAGCATTTCTTTATTCCCTCTTAAAATGAGGAAGAGACCGAATATGAAGGAGGGAGATGATGAAAACAAAAATTCAGGCGGCCATGGAAGATGGTTTTGATAAAATTGTGGCTGAAAGAATGCCAAAGATCAAACGATTTGAAGAATATCCTTCTTCAGAGGAGGGGGGCGAACCTCAAGGGCTAAAAGAGGTTCCCCCCGAGGCCACTTTATCAGAAGAATATAAAGAAAAACAAGATCTCCCAGAAACCCCCCAGAAGGAAGCGAGCTTAGGCAAAGGTCTCGATATCCTACGATTGGTGGACGACCTTCACTCTCAGCTCCTTTCCTCCAGCAGGGCGAAAAAAGCCCTGGAGATGAACTTAGTCTCTTCCCAGAAAACCATCCATCAATTAACCCTTGAGAATAAAGAATTAAGGAAACAGATGGAGGAGTTGAAAAAGGAGATTGAGAACTCCAAGGAGGTATACTCAGAATTGCTCTACCTTAAAGAGGAAAACGCAGATGCTCTGGAAAAGATTCGGGAACTGATGCAAACAGTGAAAGAGATGAAGGAATCCTTAACCAATGCCTTGAAAGAAAAGGAGGAGGTCATTCTCCGGGCCAATCAACTTGAGGCCCAGATCGAGCAGAACGAAATCTCTCGGGTCAAAGGAAGGCTTAAAGAGAAAGAGGCCCTTCATTTTTCAAGTGAGAGTCTTGAACTCCAATCGAAATTAGAAGAGGCCTTGGCCTATAATTTGGAACTCGAGAAGAAGTATGAAGCACTAAAAATCTCCTTTAATGAAGTAAAGGAATCCCTCACGGTATTAAGGGACTCCTGTAAGGCTAACTTCTATAATCTTATGGAAACTCTTGAATGAGTTTAATGTATTATCCTTTTTCATCCCTATTTTAAAGAAATCTTTGAAATGATCCTCTAAAGACCGATCTTGACAATCTTTAAAAAATTATTATTTAATTCAATGGAGGTGTTTTTATGCCTACCTATGAATATCAATCCATTGATCCAGGAAAGGGTTGTGAGCATTGTCGATCAGGGTTTGAAATCATTCAGAGGATGAGCGATCCGCCCCTATCTAAATGTCCAAAATGTAACAACTCCATCCGCCGAGTTCTCTTCGCGCCTACCGTAGTGGTAAAAGGAAGTCCAGAGACAGAAACCGACCGAAAGATCAGGGAATACGAAAAGGAAGGAAAATGGAGCCACGCTGCTGAACTGGCCGATAAGGAAGCAGAAAAGACCAAAAGAGAAGATCTCCGAGTCCGGGCCTTGGAGGATTATAAGAAGGCAGGGTATAATTTTGATAAATACGATAAAAAATTTGATACTTAACCCTCAAAAGAGACTTGTCTAATTCATTTCAACATTCTTATGATCACCCTTCACCACGTTCAAAAGCAATTTGGTAGTAAGGTCCTCTTTAAAGACTGCTCCCTCCAGATTGGTGTGAGAGATCGCATTGGCCTCATTGGTCCTAATGGCTCAGGAAAGACGACCCTCTTTAGAATGATATTGGGAGAGGAGCCAGTTGACGGAGGAGAGATTCTAATTGCCAAAGGTGTGACAATTGGCTACTTGCCTCAGGAAGTTATCTCTTTTGAAGGCCATACTCTTCTGGAAGAGGCCTTAAAGAGTTTGTCCCATATCACCACCCTTCAGGATAAGATGAAGATCCTGGAAGAGGAACTTTCGTCCATTGAGGATCAAAAAGAACAGGAGAGGTTGGCCAAGGAATACGGAAAACTCCAGGAGCGTTATACCATCCTCGGAGGATATGGCTTGGAGGCGGAGGCAAAAAGGATCCTCGGAGGTTTAGGATTTAAAGAAAGGGATTTTGACCGCTCCATAGAGGAGTTGAGCGGGGGGTGGCTCATGCGGATCGCGTTGGCAAAAATCCTTCTCCAATCCCCTGACCTTCTTCTTCTGGATGAACCGACCAACCATTTGGACCTTCCCTCTCTAATCTGGCTGGAGGAATTTTTAATCAACTATCCTGGGGCCATGGTGATCGTCTCTCATGACCGTGTCTTTCTTAATCACCTCATCGATAAAATCGCAGAGATCGAGGCACAAAAGATCAACCTCTATTGTGGAAATTATGATCGATATGTAGAGGAGAAAGAGGGGCGAAGGCAGATTCTCGAGGCCACTTATAAAACCCAACAAAGAAAGATTGAACAGACCCAGAGATTCATTGAGCGATTCAGGGCTAAAAATACTAAATCAAGCCAGGTTCAGAGCCGAATTAAAATGCTCGAGAAATTAGAGCGAATTGAGCTACCGGAGAAAAAGAAAGAGATTCGATTCCAATTTCCTGTTCCTAAACGTAGTGGTTATAAAGTAGTGGAGGTAAAAAATCTTCACAAAAGTTATGGTCAAAACGTAGTCTACCAAGGAATAGATCTTACCCTTTATAGGGGAGATAAAGTGGCACTGGTTGGGCCTAATGGAGCGGGTAAATCAACCCTCCTTAAAATATTGGCAGGGGTCCTCGATTTTGAGGAGGGGGAGGTGAGTTTAGGGAAAGATGTCACCCGGGCATATTTCGCTCAATCCCAACTTGACCTTCTTAACCCAGAAAATAGTGTCTATGAAGAACTCTTATCCATTGCCACCGATGAAAGCCAGACCTATCTCCGGACTCTACTCGGGACATTTCTTTTTAGCGGAGAGGAGATTGAAAAAAAAGTCTCAGTCTTGAGCGGTGGAGAAAAGAGCCGATTGGTCCTGGCAAAGATGCTCCTGAAGCCGATGAACTTCCTTCTCCTTGACGAGCCAACCAGCCATCTCGATATCCCCTCACGAAATGTCCTGGAAAATGCTCTGAAACAATTCAAGGGGACAATCTGCCTCATAACCCACGACCGCCACCTCATTAATGAGGTGGCCAATAAAATAATAGAGATTGATCAGGGAGCCCTTCACCTCTATCCAGGTGACTATGATTATTATCTATACAAAAAACAGCAGATCGAGAAGGAGAAGTCTGAGGGAAAGGTTGAGGTTGAGGAAAGAGAGAAAATGGCCAAAATGGGGTCAAAATATAAGATCAAGGAGGAGAGAAGAAAGAAGGGTCAAGAGGTAGATCAATTTCGCCGTCAACTCTTCCAACTCGAAAAAAAATTCAATGAGGTGGAAAGATCCCTAAGTGAAGCGACCCAAGAGTTAGATGAACTTAATCAAAGGCTCTCCAATCCCAACCTCTATCTCAATCAAAACGAAACCTACGAAACGATCGAGAGACATCGGAGGGTTAAGGAGCAAATCAAGGAGCTCACCCGAATCTGGGAATTTCTTGCCCTTGAGTTGGAAGAATTAAAAGCATCATCTCCCTTACAAAAATTTCTAAATTAATACATCACTCATCTTCCTTCAATCGCTCGATCTCTCTTTGTACATCCTTCCACATGTGTCCGTGGAGGGTTAGGGCAAGCTTACAAAAAGGGCAGTTGAGAACTGCTCCTTCATAAAGTTCTCCTATTAGATATTCGGTTTTTCTACCACAGACCGGACATGTAAATGGGAGTTTGTCCTTCATTAAAATAATCTTTTAAACTGCATCCCTCTCCTCCCCTCAAACGATTGACCAACAGAGACAAGGAGAGGGATCAGTCTCTTCATATCCCAGAGGATGGTTATCAATATGCAGGTGGCATGGGTGGTCCACCTTGTTCTTTCTTGGGCTTTTCAGCCACCACAGCCTCTGTGGTAATCAAAAGAGAGGCGACACTTGCTGCATTTTGAAGAGCAAACCTTACCACCTTGGTAGGATCGATAATCCCGGCCTCAACCATATCTGTATATTCCTCTTTATCAGCATCGAAACCAAAAGCACCTTTCTCTTGTTTTACCCTCTCTGCGACCACCGAACCCTCTTTGCCTGCATTCTCAGCAATCTGACGGATTGGTTCTTCAAGGGCCTTCATGACAATCTCCACACCTGTCTGGCGATCGCCTTCTAATTTTATCTTTTTCAAAGCCGGGAGGCATCTCAGATAGGCAACTCCTCCTCCTGTGACAATGCCCTCTTCCACAGCGGCACGTGTTGCATTTAGGGCATCCTCCACCCTCGCCTTTTTCTCTTTCATTTCTGTCTCTGTTGCTGCACCAACCTTGATTACTGCAACGCCTCCTGCAAGTTTTGCCAGACGCTCTTGAAGCTTCTCCCTATCGTAATCAGATGTCGTCTCTTCAATCTGGACCCGAAGCTGTTTGATCCGGCCTTCTATTGCTGAGGGCTTCCCTGCTCCTTCAACAATCGTCGTATTATCTTTATCGATTACGACCTTCTTTGCTGTCCCGAGATCGCTTAACTTTACATTTTCAAGTTTAATTCCTACGTCCTCGAAGATCGCTGTCCCTCCTGTGAGGATTGCAATATCCTCGAGCATTGCCTTTCTCCTATCTCCAAATCCCGGAGCCTTTACCGCAGCACACTTCAATGTCCCTCGAAGTTTGTTGACCACCAATGTAGCCAGGGCCTCTCCCTCCACATCTTCTGCAATGATGAGGATGGGCCTTCCAGACCTTGCGGCTCCCTCCAAGATCGGAAGGAGATCCTTCATTCCTGAGATCTTCTTTTCATAAAGAAGGATGAGCGGATTCTCAAGAACAGCCTCCATCTTCTCTGGGTCGGTGACAAAGTAAGGAGATATATATCCTCGATCGAATTGCATCCCCTCTACAACCTCGAGGGTTGTCTCCATTCCCTTGGCCTCTTCGACAGTGATCACTCCCTCTTTCCCAACCTTGTTCATCGCCTCAGCGATGATGTTGCCAATGGTTGAGTCGTTGTTGGCTGAAATCGTTCCAACCTGGGAGATCTCTTTTTGATCCTTGACAGGTTTTGAAAGTTTCTTCAACTCCTTGACCACCTCTTCGACTGCATAGTCGATCCCTCTTTTGATGTCCATGGGATTGGCCCCTGCAGCCACGATCTTGTATCCTTCTCGATAGATGGCCTGCGCCAGAATCGTTGCGGTTGTAGTCCCATCACCTGCTGTGTCCGAGGTTTTACTGGCCACCTCCTTTACCATCTTTGCACCCATATTTTGAAAGTGGTCTTCCAGCTCAATCTCTTTGGCAACGGTAACCCCATCTTTGGTCACGACCGGAGACCCAAATGACTTTTCTAAGACAACATTTCTCCCCTTAGGTCCCAAAGTCACCTTCACTGCATCCGCCAATATGTTAACCCCTTCTAAGATTGAATTTCGTGCCTCCTGATCAAACTTCAATTCCTTAGCCATAGACCTCCTCCTTTCTACTTATTCCATATATAACTTTTCTCATTCAACAATAGCAAGAATGTCATCCTCTTTCATCATAAGATATTCCTCTCCCTCAATCTTAATCTCAGTGCCCCCATATTTTGCAAAGAGGACGCGATCTCCTACTTTGACTTCTAATGGGATCTTGGTCCCGTCCTCCTTGATCCTCCCATCTCCCACAGCAATCACTTTTCCTTCGATGGGTTTCTCTTTGGCTGTATCCGGGATTATAATCCCCCCTTTGGTTTTCTCTTCTTCTTCCAATCGTTTTACGATGATCCGATCATGCAGTGGCCTGATCTTCATAAAAATCCTCCTTCCCAATTTAAAATGACCTAAAATTTATAATCACCCTCTCTTCAATTGTCAAGACTGCCTAAAGAGAGTTAGGAAAAAGTACTTAAAACCAGTTTTATAGACTGGGGAGGTGGGATGTAAAGCCTTCGAGCGGATACCTTTAAAAGTTTGGCACTACTAATTAATTCCCTGAAAATGTCTGTTTTCTCTTAAACGATTGTTAGCAAATTAACTTCTTAGTGCCCGCATTCGAAGGGTTTGGAACCCTACCTCCAAAGTCTTTCTATGACTTTTCAGAACCCTCATAAAGAGATATCTGAGAAAGTATTTAAAAGGAATTTTTAGACCCTCATGATCTTCTTTTGCGTAAATCGATACTGCATCAACTGGAATGGAAAATAGACCAATCGGTTGATTAACGTTGGAGGATAATCCCAGTGGAATCGTCTTAAAATAGAAGAAAAGGAATAGAATTTCCTCCAGGCCCTTTTCCATCCCTCTCGGAGGACTTCTCCACTCATTTTCCTTGGAATGAAGAATGGCGCACACTCCTCCGGCCTCTCCAATAGCCACCATCGATCATGAACCAAACGCCCCTCATTTTTTACTCTGCTATAAAAGGATGTTTCAGGATAGGGGGTGAGGACCATAAAGATGGCAGAAAAGAGTTTTGTTTGAATAGAGAATTCTACAACTTCTTCAAAAACAGTGGGGTCATCTTCATCAAATCCAAAGATAAACGATCCACAGATGGCAATGCCATAGCGATGGAGATGACCGATGATCTCTCGATATTCAGCGGGGTCATTTTGAAATTTTTGAACCTCTATCATATTCTGTCGTGAAAGGGATTCGAACCCGATAAAAAGGCTTGTGCACCCGCTTTTTGCTAACAACTCGATGTTTTCAATCTTCTTAAGTCCATGGAGCGATGCCTGTCCAAACCACTTCTTCTCAAGAGGAATTAGGGCTCTGAGTAGTTCTGTGGAGTATGATGGGCTTGCGATAATGTTGTCATCGTTAAACATCATCCAACGATGAGATAAACGACGCACCTCATCAACAACCTTCGATATTGGTCTGAAACGATAGGTCTCCCCATAAAATTTTTGAACAGAACAGAACTCACACCGATAAGGGCATCCTCTGGTCACCTGAACAACATCAATGGGTAAGTATCCTCTCTTGGGTAAAAGGTCTCGACGGGGTATTGGAACCTTCGATAAATCTGTATAGGTCTCCTGTCGATAAAAAGGTTTAAGGTCTCCTCTTCTCAAGTCCTCAATCAACATAGGCCAGATCTCTTCAGCCTCACCGATGACCACTGAATCTGCATGCTTTTTTGCCTCTTCGGGAAGAGCAGTGGGATGAATTCCTCCTAATACCACGGGGATTCCCTTTTCCCGATAGGCATCAGCAATCTGGTATGCCCTTAAAGCAGTTTTTGACAAAACGGTAATCCCAACCAGGTCAACTTCTTTGAGATCTCTCCTCAGGTCGATGGGAGTCAGGAGATCATCTGTCAATGAAATTTCAACATCTCTGGGAGAAAGGGCACTTAAGATTGGGAGGGCAAGGTTGGGGATGCGGGCATTTTCTTGAACAGCAGGAATGATAAGTTCAATCTTCAAAAATTAAACCCCATATACCCCCGCCCTTAAGGGCATGGCTTTTCTTTATTTTCCTCTTCCCTTCCTTGAACCTTATAAATTCATTTTTGACAATGGAACTCCTCCATAGCCTATATTCTCTTTTGGAACCTCGTTAAGAACAATTCGAACCCGGTCGGCAGGGATCTGTAAAACTTCAGTAATGGCATCCGTCACCTTCTTAATCAATTGTTCCTTCTTCTCTGCGGTCCTTCCCTCAATCAAGCTAATCTGAACAATAGGCATCCGTTCCTCCTTTCTCTCAAATAGGGGAAAAGGATCTAATTTTATTATTCACTTGAACCCTTGAATCTTAGACCCCTTGAATCCTTTTTCATGCTTTAAACACTTTCAACCAAGGATCTTTTCCCCCACCGAATTTTTCCAGTATCTCGAGTGCCAATCTTATTCCATCTGATACATATTCATCCACAATCCCGGGGGCTGTAAAGACATAGACCACGATATTTTTACTCGAGGAGTCGACCTTGGTTTTAAAATCTGGACCCTGAAACAGGGAACAGACAATCTCCTTCTCATCCCTGAGAACAATCTCATCCTCCTTACAAATGATCATCTTACCTGAAACTCCTTGGAAGGTCTCTCCTTCCTTCGCCAGGTCAAGCCGCCATTCTCCATCAAAGCGATCGAGGTCTTGAATAGCCATCAAAATCCCATAACACATCTCTGCGATGATATGGGTATCAATATATAGATTGACACTTGGAAATCCCATATTGATCATTCTCTTAAAATGGCCTGGGAGTGGACAATTGTAACCCCACTCTTTAAAGAATTGATCATAAAGACCGATCCTCTTCTCAATCTGGGCAAGATTGGCCTTCCTTCGATTCTTTCGAACAAGATCTCTTTTATAGATTTTGAAAGGCTCGCTCCTTTCAAAATAGGTACAACTGAGGATCGTCCCAACTCCAAAATTTAACTCGGGAAACCGTCGCCGGTAATCCTCGGTGATAAGAAGGGAAACCTCTTTACCCATCTCATTCCTTAATGACTTTATCGGCCTTCTTTAAAAATTCAATAGGGATGACTGCCCCCTGGGCCTTTTCTGCCTTTTCATTTACGATTAAAATAAATCTTTCCCCTTGATCCCATGGGATATTGCCTGCCTTTTCTCCCCTTAAGATTCTAACTGCTTTTTCTCCTGCTGAATATCCAATTTCGAAATAGTCTAAACTATAGGCCGCCAATGCACCTCTAAATACACTTCCAGCGTCTCCGCTGAAAAGAGGAATTTTGTATTGATTGCAGACTCTGACGATGGCATCCAAGGCTGAAAGTGTTTTAGGGTCAAAAAAGAGATGGATGGCCTGAACTTTTCCAACAAGATATTGAGCGGCCTTTGGAACCTCCTCACTTGAAGAGATTAGAGCTTCGATAATCTCGATGCCCAATCTTCTGCCGGTCTCTCTCATCTCCTTAATATGACCGATCGAAGCAGGATCATCAGAGGAGTAAATTGTACCCCACCTCTTTGCCTTTGGAAAAAATTTTGTATGCATCTCAAATTGAATAGAAGTGGGCCAGCGGTCGCTCACACCTGTCACATTGGTTTTGGTTTTTGACCCTCGGTGACTGTTGGAGGGAACGATCTCTGATCCTACTGGATCGGTGACCGAGGAGAAAACAATGGGAGTCTCTTTAATAACTTTTATCGTTTCTTGAGAGGCGAGGGTTCCAATGGAGTGGATTAAATCCAACTTTCTATCGAGGAATTGCCGGGCAATTGCCTGGGCCCTACTTCTCTCATTATGAGCATTCTGATAGATGAAAATCACATGAATACCCTCTTTGAAACCTGCCTCTGAGAGTGCCTTTTCAAATCCTATTTTATCGGTATCGAAATCCTGATGAGAAAAGGACTGAGTCACCCCGATCCTAAAATGCTTCTTTGGTAGACTCTCTTGAGCCGAGGAATCTTCAACGGTGAGAATGAGGAATGAGGCAAGAAGAGGGAATAATTTCCTCCACATATTTTATTCCCTTTCTTTTAAATTTTGTGATGTCCTCCTCCTTTATCGTATCCCTACCGCTCTCTCTAAACAATAATGTTTAAAAAATAACACCAAATAAAAGTTCTGTCAATTTTGATAAGTTAAAGTTGCCCATTTGTTTTGGAACCGGTAGTAGACCTTATTAAAAGGGTTGAAGAGCGTCTCAGATTGGGATAAGTTAATCACCATGACAAGATTCTTTGTCTTTCTTTCAATAGGGATCATCGCCATCTCCACTGCCTCCATCTTTATCAAGCTCAGTGATGCGCCTCCGTTGATCATTGCCACTTACAGGATGGTGATATCTTCCCTCCTATTAATCCCTTTTTTGGGTTATAAGAAAATATGGAGAAAATGGGAGGTTCATAAAATGGGATGGGTTATTCTCTCGGGCCTCTTTTTAAGTCTCCATTTTGCCTTCTGGATTGCCTCTCTGAAATTCACCTCTGTCGCAAGTTCTGTTGTATTGGTCACAACTCATCCTATATTTGTGGGGCTTGGAGCAAGAATTTTCTTAAATGAATCCTCAGGAACCATTTTAATTATTGCCATCATCCTCTCAGTTTTAGGGGGTGGATTGATTGGCTATGGGGATTTCCTTTTATCCAAAGAAGCCCTGATGGGAGATGGAATGGCCCTCTTAGGAGCGATGGCAGCATCCGGATATCTTCTTATCGGAAGGAAGATGAGGGGGCAACAGGATCTCTTCGCCTACATCTTCCCTGTCTATTCAACTTCTGGATTGACTCTGATCCTCCTCTCCCTCATATTTCAAAAATCTTTTTTTGGATATTCTACCAACACCTACATCTGGATGATCCTTCTTGCCCTTATTCCTCAATTGATCGGCCATACTACCTTTAACTGGGCATTGAAATACCTTCCTGCCTCTATGGTGGCGATCGCTATCTTAGGAGAACCTGTTGGTTCAACTCTTCTTGCCTATCTTATTTTAGGTGAAAGTCTGACAATTTTGAAGATCTTAGGTGGAATCATTATCCTTTCCGGGGTTTTGATTGCCCTTACCTCTATCCCCACACAAGAAATGAAATAAAGTTTAAGTACCCCCTCACTTATCCGGGGAATCGGGTAGGGATGTCGGAGAAAATCTTATAGCGGAAACCTTAGAGTGCTCCCTTACTACAGAATCCCTTGAGTATTGAAAAGGCTACCATCTCATTAGATGAAATCTCTTTCTTAAGGCATTCTATTAACCGATCCGCTTTATAAGATTTTTGGAGATATCCCTACCCGATTCATATAATTCCACCCTTCAGTGAGTGATTACAAGTTTAAGGG
>JBBIRM010000073.1:0-13024 GCA_037441765.1 Deltaproteobacteria bacterium
TACGAGGAGAGTTTCCCAGAATAGGAGTTTTTGTCTGTCACTGTGGAACAAATATTGGAGGCATTTTGAATGTCCCATCAATTGCCGAATATGCACGAACACTGCCAGGTGTTGTTCATGTTGAAGAGAATCTATTTAGCTGTGCCCAAGATACGCAAGAGAAGATTTCTCATGTGATCAAAGAAAAAGGATTGAATCGGGTGGTTATTGCTGCATGCAGTCCTCTTACACACGAGTCTCTATTTCAAGAAACACTGGTCAATGCTGGCATAAATAAATATCTCTTTGAGATGGCGAACATTCGAAATCAATGTTCATGGGTTCATAGCAGTGATAGGGAGATGGGGACGGAAAAGGCTAAACGGAGAAAGCAAAGGAAATGGTCAGGATGGCGGTTGCCAAAGTTTCTCTCTTTGAGCCAATCTCCGAACCTGTGATAACGATTGATAAGCATGCGTTGGTCATTGGAGGTGGCCTTTCTGGCATGAGTGCTGCCAACAACCTGGCAGCACAGGGGTTTAGGACTTACCTGATCGAAAAAAGCGATACGTTAGGGGGTCAGGCCCGGAATCTATATCAAACCTGGCGAGGTGAGGATGTTCAGAAGCATCTCGACAAGCTCATTGAGGAGGTTCAATCGAACCCAAAGATTGAGATCTTTCTCAACACTGAATTGAAGCAGGTGGATGGATTTGTTGGTAATTTTAAATCAATAATTCAAAACAATGGAACGGAAAAGGTTTTAGAACATGGGGTTGCCATTATTGCCACGGGAGCTTCAGAGTTGAAACCTAATCAGTACCTTTACGGGAAAGACATTCGCGTCATGACAGGTTTGGAGTTGGATAATAAGTTGATTGAGGGAGATCGGTCTTTGAAAGAAATGAAAACCATTGTCTTCATTCAGTGTGTTGGTTCGAGAATAAAAGAGAGACCTTACTGTTCAAAGGTCTGTTGTACTCATTCGATAAGAAATGCTATTAATCTGAAAGAGATTAATCCTGATATGGATGTCTATATTGTTTATCGTGACATTCGAACCTATGGATTGCGAGAGGACCTCTATAGAGAGGCAAGGGAGAAAGGGGTCCTCTTTATACGTTATGATGATCAAAAAGAACTAAGTGTGATAAAAGATGGTAAAGACCTTAAGGTTCGTTTCACATCTTATGTTCTTGGTCGGGAGATGGAGATTCAGCCGGACCTTATAATTCTTGCTACGCCCATAGTCATGCCAAAAGAGAACCCTATTGCCAAGTTGTTTAAAGTTCCAGTAAATAAGGATGGGTTCTTTGTAGAGGCTCATGTGAAGCTTCGGCCGATTGATTTTGCGACCGATGGGGTCTTTGTCTGTGGTTTGGCCCATTCTCCTAAACCGCTTGATGAATCTATAGCACAAGCACTTGGGGCAGCCTCCCGGGCAGGAACCCTTCTTTCCCAAAAGGAGATGTTTGGCAATGCCATTGTGGCAACAATCGATCCAGAAAGTTGTGTGGGATGTCAGGGATGTTTAAAGGTTTGTCCTTACGAGGCCATTCGATATCGGGAGGATAAGGAGATCTGTGAGATCAATGAGGCGATCTGTAAAGGATGCGGGACCTGTGCTGCTACCTGCCCCTCGGGCAGTGCCCAACTTAAAAGGTTCACGAGCCGACAAATTTATATACAGATTGAGGAGTGCATGAGGGCGTAAAAAGCAGGAGAGATGAAGATAAAACTAAATTTAAAAATACCTGACAACTGTTAGGTAGGAAGTGTCAAACGAATGTCAAAATTCAAAATCAAAAATTTTTGATATTTGGGCTTTGGATATGGTTTGGCATTTAAATTTCAGGGAGTAAAAAGAATGACAGTGGACTTTCAGCCCAAGATTATTGCCTTCTTATGCACTTGGTGAGCCTACGCAGCTGCTGACCTAGCTGGGGTCAGTCGGATGCAGTATCCAACTTCGGTACGAACGATAAGGGTCATGTGCACTGGAACCCTTTCGCCACATTATGTCCTGAAAGCCTTACAGGAAGGGGCTGATGGAGTCTTTGTGGCTGGTTGACGGCTCGGAGAGTGTCATTACCAGTCTGGTAATGTGATGGCTAAAAAAAGGCTAACTGTTCTTCAGAAGTTGCTGGAATTTTCAGGACTTCATCCAGAACGTTTACGAATGAGATGGGTCTCCTCTGCGGAGGCTTCTGAATTTGTCCATGAAATTACGGAGTTTATAGAAGAAATCAAAAAGCTGGGTCCTAATCCTTTAAAAGAGAGGAGGGCCGCCTAAATGAAGGATAAGGGTAAGGTTGAGTGTAAGTGAAAAATCTTTTCTAAACCTAAGCAATAACCTTAAAACGATAGAGATTTGGAAGGAATGAGCACAAAGATTAAAGAGAAAGTCAGAACCTTTTTGAGCGAGGGGAAGATTAAGGGATTCCTTGGATTGAAAGAAGAAAATGGCAATGTGATGCCTCATCTCTTCTGTGATCCTAAAGAGTTAGAGTCATTTTCCATCGGGGATTGGAAAAAGGCTGGGGACGCTCGCTACCCCCTAAATAAAATCTTGATTCAATTAGCAATATCCTATCCTGATGAAACCTTTGCTACCCTTGTAAGAGGATGTGATGAAAGAGGGCTCCGGGAGCTGTTTAAATGGAAGCAGTTAAATGAGGAGAAGGTTTTCCCTATTGGAATAGGTTGCCCAGATGAACTTGCTAAGGCATGCGAGTGTGAAAAGCCTTATCCAGATAGTTTGATCGATGGCCCAAAAGGTGAGAAAAGGGACAGCCAACAAGTACTCCGAATCAATGAAATGGCATTGGAGGAACGACTTCGATTTTGGCTCAATGAATTTAATCGTTGCATAAAGTGTTTTGGCTGCCGAAATATCTGTCCCATGTGTTTTTGCAATGAGTGTAGTCTTGAGGAAGAACTCTTTGTTAAAAAAGGAGAAATCCCCCCTGATAACCCAACCTTCCATCTGTCTCGAGCTATGCATATGGTAGGCCGATGTATTGACTGTGGTCTCTGTGAAGAAGCCTGCCCAGCAGATATCCCTCTGAGAACACTCTACAAGAAAATAATTGAGATTGTATCAGAGGAATTCGGTTATAAAACGGGTTACAATGTAGAAGAGAAGTCCCCATTAAATATTATAGAGGTGAAATAGGTTCATGGAATTTAAAACTGTGTTAACTACCTCCCCTTATTGTGGATGCGGGTGTGGATTGCTTTTAGAGGTAATGGATGGGAAAGTCATTGGAACCCTCCCCTCGAAAACAAGCCCTGTGAACGAAGGAAAACTCTGTATCAAAGGGTGGACGGTACACGAATTTATTCATCATACAAATCGTTTGACCCATCCCTTGGTAAAAAAGGGAGATGAATTAAAGGTTTCCTCATGGGAGGAAGCCCTGAATCTTTCGGTAAGAAGACTCCAGGAGATCAAAGAGAAGTTTGGATCGGATAGCATCGCTGTTTTAACCTCAGCAAAATGCACGAATGAGGAGAATTACCTTCTCCAAAAATTCACCAGGACAGTTCTTGGAACAAACAATATTGATCACTGTGCCCGTCTTTGACACTCCTCCACAGTGGCCGGGCTGGCCGCAGTCTTTGGAAGCGGGGCTATGACTAACTCCATCGAGGAGATTGAGCGGGCCAACTGTATATTTATCATTGGGTCGAACACATCTGTTGCTCATCCCCTTATAGCGACTCGCATCTATCGGGCTAAATCGAAGGGTGCCAAGGTAATTATTGCTGACCCGAGAAAGATCCCTTTGGTTCTGGTCAGCGACCTCCATCTTCGCCATCGTCTCGGTAGTGATGTTGCTCTCATCAATGGCCTCATGCATATCATCTTAAAAAAAGGATGGCAGGATCAGGCCTTTATTGATGAACGTACAGAGAACTTTGAAGAATTGAAAAAGGTGGTGGAAAACTATTCTCCTGAGAAGGTGTCGGAGATTACAGGGGTGGCTATTTCCGATCTCGAAAAAGCCGCTGAATATTATGCTAAGGCTGAACGGGCAAGTATTCTTTATACGATGGGGATTACACAGCATACGACTGGTGTGGACAATGTTAAATCTCTTGCCAATTTGGCCATGCTAACTGGAAATCTCGGAAAGGAATCCGCAGGAGTCAATCCTCTTCGAGGACAGAATAATGTTCAGGGTGCATGCGATATGGGAGGACTACCCAATGTTTTTACGGGCTATCAGCCGGTCACTGATCCTTCGGCTCGTCAGAAGTTTGAGGAAGCCTGGGGCTGTAAACTACCAGATAAGGTTGGATTGACTTCCACCGAGATGTTCCCTGCTATCCTTGAAGGCAAGGTCAAGGGGATGATTATCTTAGGTGAAAATCCAATCATAAGCGATGTGGATAGCCATCATGTCGAAAAGGCCCTAAAGGCCCTCGATTTCCTTCTCGTTATTGATATCTTCCCCACCCCTACCACAGAACTCAGCCATGTTACCCTTCCAGGTTCCTCTTTTGCAGAGAAGGAGGGGACTTTTACAAATACGGAAAGAAGGGTTCAGATGATTCGGAAGGCTATCCAGCCTCCAGGAGAAGCAAAGGAAGATTGGCGAATTATTCAGGAACTTTCGAATCGCTTTGGATACAGTATGGATTATGCCTCACCCGAAGAAATTATGAAAGAGATTGCTAAACTTACCCCTTCTTATAGGGGGATCAGTTATGAAAGGCTTCAGGGAGATGGTTTGCAATGGCCTTGCCCGAATCCAGAACATCCTGGCACAAAGTTCCTTCATCAAGGGCGTTTCACTCGGGGTAAGGGATTTTTTACCCCCATTGAGTATAAGCCTCCAGCAGAAGTTGTGGATGAAAATTATCCTTTCTGGTTGACTACCGGAAGAATTCATGTCCATTACCACACTCGGACCATGTCAGGAAATTCACCCTCTCTCGATAGAGAGATCCAGGAGAGTTTCTTAGAAATGAATCCTATGGATGCAAAAGAACTTGAGTTGAAAGAGGGTGAGTTGGTAAAGGTTGAATCGAGAAGGGGATCTGTTATCACAAAGGTAAAATTAACAGAGCGAGTTAATAAAAAAGTCGTTTTTATACCTTTTCACTTTCTGGAGAGTAGAGCCAATCTTCTTACAAACCCAGCCATGGACCCAATTGCAAAGATTCCAGAGTTAAAAGTCTGTTCGGTCAAGATCGAAAAGCTCAAAGAAAAACCAGAACAAAATACATCTTCTTAAGAATTTAATCATCAATCTGGCATAAAAAGGCCTCCGGATGAAATTCGGTAAAAGTTTTAATCACACCGCTAACCATAACATTGCTGAGAAGAGCCCTGTTTCTAAAAATTAAACTATTCAACCTCCACCTTAACGACCGCACCCTCTCCCTGGGCTAAACCTCCGCATATGGATGCAACACCAATTCCTCCTCCCCTTCTTCTCAACTCATAGATCAGGGTCATCAGGATCCTTCCACCACTTGCCCCTACAGGATGTCCAATGGCAATGGCTCCTCCATTTACATTGGTCTTCTCTAAGATCGATTTCATCTTCTCGGGGTCTCCCTCAGAAAGGATCTTTGCACTTACAAGAGGCATGGCTGCAAAGGCCTCATTGACCTCAATGAGGTCAATTTGATCGAGTGTTAGGTGGGCCTTCTCTAAAACCCTCTGAATGGTAAACCCTGGAATGGCAGCAATCAATCTGGGGTTTGTTGCGGTAGCGATCATGGAGACAATCTCACCTAAGGGCTTAAGCCCTTTCTCCTTGGCCTTTCTTTCACTCATGATGAGAATGGCAGTAGCCCCTGTATCCAACCCTGGAGCATTTCCAGCGGTTACAGTTGGACTTCCATAAACGGTTGGAAGTTTAGAGAGTTTTTCAATTGTGGTATCTGGCTTTGGAAATTCATCCCTTTCCAGAATGATGGGAGGACCCTTCTTTTGTGGAATTTCAACTCTCATCAACTCCTCACCAATCTTAAACTTTCCCTCCTGAAATGCCCTGGCATATCGCATCTGACTCTCGTATGCCCATCGATCCTGATCCTCCCGGTTAACCCCATATTCAAGGGCGACCTCTCCTGCATCAACTGAAACAGGATTAAACCCTTTATAACCCAGTTCATAAAGGCCATCCCATATTTGAATATTTCCTAATCTCCTCCCCCATCGCACATCTGGAGGGATCACATAGGGTGCCCTGCTCATATTATCTGTCCCAACCGCCAGTGCAATATCTATCTCCCCTGCCCTGATTGCCCTATATCCAAGTCGAAGCCCAGCGAGCGAAGAGCAACAGGCCCGATCTAAGGTAATGGAGATTGACTCTGGAGGCATTCCTGCCTTGAGGGTGGCCTGTCTGGCAGGGACATCCGTCTCAAGCGCTGCCTCACCAATAACCGCAGTCCCGTAATAGGTTTCTTCTACCTCTTCTCCTTTCACATTCACCCTTTGTAAAACCTCGCGGATAACCATTGCTGCCAGATCAATTGATGGAATGTCTCTTAATGTCCCTCCAAACTTCCCAAAGGGTGTTCTCACTGCACTCACCACAACAACATTGTTTTTATCCATCTCTTCTCCTTTTAGAAATGATTAAATAATCAGAGGTCTGGTTTATTTTTGATTTGAATAATACGATTTATCATGTCTGTCAATATAAATAATTGAGATCTCTGAAAAAGTATTTAAAACGAGTTTTATAAACTGGGGAGGTGGGGTGAAAAAACCTTCGAGCGGATACCTTTAACAGTTTGGCACTATTGATTAATTCCCTGAAAATGTTTGTTTTTCTCTTAAACGATTGTTAGCAAATTAACTTCTCAGTGCCCGCATTCGAAGGGTTTGGAACCCTACCTCCCCAGTCTCTCTATGACTTTTTCAGAGCTCTCTAATTCAAATTTCTTCTTACAATCAGGGCTTGACATAAAAAAAGAAATCGGATAAATAAAAGATTAAAGGGTTGTCATTGAGATGAAGAAAAAGGGGCAGATCAGATTTTTTGGTTTTTATTATAACTTCGAGATATGGTCTGCCCGCTTCTTCACTAACTGAGAGGTATTGAAAAGAAGCCATGGGCAGACCCAAAAGGGGATGCCCATGAATCTTAATCAAAAAGGGTCATGGGCTAAAACTCATGACCCTTTTTATTTTTGGAGAAGGAGTAAGGATGAAAGCGGAATTTGCCAAGATCAGTGATAGATTAAAAAAGTGTCAGATCGGAATCAAAGATATACTGTCCATGATTGATATGACATTGGAAGACCAACTTAAGGAGCAGAAGGACCTATTCCCCTATGACATTTTTGAGGGGCTAAATGAGTTAATAGATAAGACCATCCATGGAACAAAGATCCAGCGTTTCAGACCGAAAGAAGGTAAGGGACCCTTTCATACATTCGAGATTCATACAGAGGCAGGGGAAATTCTTGGATACCTTAATATGATATACCTGAGAAGGCCCATCACATCCTATTATTTGGTTTATGTTGAGGTGTCTCATCCTTTTCGTGGGAGGGGGCTTGGAAATAAGATCCTAAAGTCCTTTAAAGAGTTTGTAGAGAAGATAGGTGCTGTTGGGCTTCTCGATAATATCATCCTTCCTGAGGAACCGACATACAACATTTACTCCAAATTGGGTTGGAAACCCCTTGAAGACCTTATCGGCAGGGACTTAATCAACTCCGAAGGTTACTACATTGTCTTCATCCCAGAATCTCTTAAAATCCAGAATTTAAGAGAAAAACTGATCAAACTTTTGCTTAAGGTAATGAAGAAGAGGCCTATCATTGATATGCATGATAATGAGGCTATGGTGAAACGGACGATCGCAGAATTTCGTTCTGTAAATGAGGTTCTGATGCAACTTTTTAAAATAGAACTTTCAGAAGGAACTTCAACTCCTTTTATGCGTTTCATGTTCACAAAGTTTGTTACAAAAGTCCTTGGATTTCGGAGGCGCATCTCTACGCTTGTAGGCTTTACTGGTGGAGAGTCTCTTGAACAGATCTCGGTCTCAGATCAAATAAAGGCTTTACCCATTCAACCATACTCCCTCTGGGATTCTAAGGGGGTTCAAGTAAAGATAAGGGGGGATGAAGAAATTATCTCTGACCTCCCGGTTGAGTTAAAAAAAGAACCCACCTTCTATATTGAAAATCTACCTCTATATAAAAGACCCTATCTTTCCTCCTGGTTGGAGAAAAAAGGGGATGTTCAACCCCATATTCTAAAAATTGGGGATCTTCTCGAATTAGGATTTGACCCGACCAAATTGAGGGAATTTCACTTCAAAGGAGTAAACTATATTTTTGAAAGAACATCTCCTCGCTTTCTCCTTTCCATTGAAAAGAAGGGGAGGTTATTATCGAAAATCGCTGATTCCACTAAAGGGTTACAATTCCATAACTCAAGAATTAGGGTCAACCCCATTCTTGTAATTCTTCGCCATAAAGAAAATATTTATCTACTTCGAAGAAAATTAGAAGGAATACACCTTGAGGAGGCATTGGATCAACTCAGAGAATCTCCACATTTAAAAGAGATGAACGATAAGATAAGAATTGATCATGCCTTCATCACGACTGTAAATGAAATTAAGGAATGGCTCTTAAAGGTCTTTTCCTCAAAGTTTCGGGACGAGGTTGAAGATCTTACTTTCTTCGTCCCATGGGATATCGAAAGAAATAGGCCTAACGTTATTGTGGATATGAGAGATGTTTTTATAGATACAGTTTGGATTTCTTAAAAAACTGAAAGAAGAGGGAAGTATTCAATGGTACCCACTGTTGTAGTTTCTAAAGGTAAAAATCCATATCAGACCACAATGAGGGCACTCCAAAGGTTTCCCCTTAACAATTTGAGAGACAGCAGTGTCTTGATCAAGCCAAATGGAGGAAGGTTGGCCTTACCTGGCCAGGGTGTTACAACCCATCCCCTGGTTGTAGCAGGAACTATTGATTATTTGAGAGAAAAGGGGGCCAAGGAGATTGTGATTGGAGAGAGTTGCATATTTGGGGTAAATCCCCAAGAGGCCTTTCGAATAAATGGTCTGAAAGAAATCTCTGAAAAAAGAGGGGTTAGACTTATTGATCTTGACCAAACTGATCCCATGGAGATTTCCATCCCGGAAGGGAGACTTCTTAAAAAGATCAGGGTCTCTGCTTTTCTAAAAAATTTTGATTGGATCATCTCCATCCCTGTGATGAAGACCCATATGCATACTCATGTCTCTTTGAGCATTAAAAATATGAAAGGCCTTTTATGGCGTGGGGAGAAGGTGAGGCTTCATCATCTTAGAGATGATAAAAAATCTTCTGGATATCATAAAGAATTGGATATTGCCATTTCAGAAATGGCCACGGTTCTCTTCCCCCATCTTTCTATCATTGATGGCTCTGTGGGCATGGAGGGTATGGGACCTGCCTATGGGAAAAAGAAAGAGATGGGATTGATTTTGGTTGGAAATAATCCCATTTCTATAGATGCAGTGGCAAGCCGTTTAATGGGTTTTGACCCTGAGAAAATCCCTCACCTCAAACTATCAGAGGAGAAGGGGTTAGGAGATATTCGAACTGAAAAAATTTCTATAAGTCCAGGGGACTACTTGAAATGGGTGAATCCCTTCAAACCTCCCCCTACCAATCTCTCCTTTCATTTCCCAGGTATCATTATCCATGAGGAAGGGGCGTGCAGTGCCTGCCTTTCTACACTTCTGGTCTTTCTTAAGAATGAGTATTCTCAATTTAAAAGGGATTTTAATAGGGATGGAGAAATTCATATTGGTCTTGGGAAATATTTGAGAACCTGTCCAAAAGGGACACTCCTGATCGGAAATTGTACCTCTAAGATGAAAAAAAGTGGAATATTCATAGGGGGATGTCCTCCTGTGGCATCACAAATAATGAAGGCTGTATTAAAAGAAGGGAGGATTAGAAAGAGATATTGAATCCTACCTCCGCAGTCTTTGAGGGACTTTTTCAGTAATCTGCTAAACAGATCTCTGAAAAAGTATTTAAAAAGGATTTTTAGACTACCTCCCCAGTCTTTCAAGGACTTTTTTTCGAAATCTGCTAAAATTTATTGTTAGCTAAAATTTAAAAGTGCACTCTTTAAGTTTTAAAAGTGCACCACTTCTGATCTCCTCTCCCCCTGGGGAGAGGACAAAGGTGAGGGGGATATATTAGAAGTCCACCCTCACCCTATCCCTCTCCCGCCAGCGGGAGAAGGAAGGAAGTGATTTAGACAATCTTTCCTTAATATGGGTGTTGATCTGCTTCCATGAAGGTTTTTTAAGAAGACTAAGAGTGCACTTTTGAATTTTAAATCTTACAAAAACAGTGCACTTTTGATTTTTAAATAACAATCTGCTAAAATTTCCTTGACAAGAAATCTGGGTTATGTTATAAACCCCAACTGAAAGGACACAAAATGGATCAACTTCACATCGTTAATTTTAGCAGTGTATTTAATTTTTATTGGTATTTTTACGCCGTGCTCTACCCACTGCCTTATGGTGATCCTTAATATAAAAAGCAGTTAAGGCCGTGGGTAGATTGACACTACCCACGGCCTTTCTTTTTTAAGCCGTGGGATTTTTCTCACGGCTTTTTTATTTTTTGGCAGGAGGTATTTAAAAATGATTGGGAAGAATATTCGGATGGAACGTATTTTTGACCAAGAGTCAAAAAAGACAGTAATCGTCCCCATGGATCACGGGGTGACCATCGGGCCTGTAACAGGTCTTATAGATATTCAAGAGACGATCCATAGAGTTGTTAAAGGAGGAGCCAATGCCATCGTCATTCATAAAGGGTTAGTAAAGAATGGTTTTAAAAAGAAAAACGCTGCTCTCATCATCCACCTCTCGGCAAGCACAAAGATTTCTCCAGATCCAAATACAAAGATGATTGTTTGCACAGTTGAAGAGGCAATTAAATTAGGGGCAGACGCAGTTTCGGTCCATGTCAACCTCGGAGCGGAGAATGATAAATCGATGCTGAAAGATCTCGGAAGGGTTGGGAAGGAGGCAATGGAATGGGGGATTCCCTTACTGGCCATGATGTATACGAGGGGGCCCAAAATAAAGAACGAATATGATGTTAAATTGGTCAAACATGCTGCCCGGGTGGGGGCTGAATTAGGGGCCGATATTGTAAAAGTGGTTTATACAGGTTCAATAGAAAGCTTCAGGGAGGTTATTGAGGGCTGTTTTGTTCCAGTGGTCATTGCAGGTGGAGAAAAGATGGATACAGATAGAGATATATTGGAGATGGTCAGAGGAGCAATGCTTGCAGGAGCCTCAGGGGTTTCAATAGGTAGAAATGTCTTCCAGCATAAAGATCCAGCAAAGATTCTTAAAGCCATATCAAAAATCGTTCATAAAGACTCTTCCCCTGAGCAAGTTCTAAATGAATGGAAGGAGGTGGAAGAATGAAAAAGGTCTGGGTGAAGGCAATTCCCTGGAAAAGGGAGATTGCCATGGCTGCTATCGAGTGTGGAGCAGATGGCCTTTGGATCCCACCAAAGATGGTGGAAGAGGTAAAAAAGATGGGGATCATTACTACCATCTCAGAGGATGGGGATCTAAAATTGGGTCAGGATGTGGTTGAAAAGGAGATATGTGAGAAAAAGGATGAAGAGGAGATTATTACACTGAGCCTGACAAAAAAAGTTGTTGTAAGAAATGGGGATTGGAGGATAATTCCCCTGGAAAATCTGTTGAGCAAAACAAATAACCTCTTTGTTGAGATTGATGATCTTCACGAAGGAGAGACTGCATTCGGTATTCTTGAGAAAGGTGTGGATGGAGTGGTTATAAAAAACTCAGATCCAGTGAAGGTGAAATCGATTGTTAGAAAATTGAAGGAAGAAAGTGAAAAATTTGATCTCCATCCTGCCAGGGTAAGACGTATCGAACCCTTAGGCCTTGGAGAGCGGGTTTGCATAGATACCTGTTCTTCCATGAATCCTGGTGAGGGAATGCTTGTCGGAAATAGTAGCCAGGGGTTATTCCTTATCCATTCGGAAACCGCTGAGAACATTTTTGTAAACACCCGACCATTTCGTGTAAACGCAGGTCCTGTCCATTCTTATATTCGTCTGGCTGGGGGAGAGACAAAGTATCTATGTGAAGTGAAAGCAGGGGACCGTGCACTGGTAGTAAATTTTGAAGGGAAGAGTTATCCAACTGTTATTGGCCGGGCAAAACTTGAAAGACGTCCCCTTGCACTCGTGGAGGCAGAAGAGAATGGAAAGATTATCTCCGTAATCCTTCAAAATGCAGAAACGATTTGTCTTACTAAACCCGATGGAAATCCAATCTCACTGGTCGATCTTAAGATAGGAAGCGAGGTCTTAGTCTATAGAGAGGAGTTAGGAAGACATTTTGGAGTAGGTATAAATGAAAAGGTCATTGAGAGATGAAATAAGAGGTAGGGTATGCATCCCTATAGTTGAGAGCAAAATGGATGATGCTCTAAAAAAGATTTTTGAAGCCAGCATGGTGGCCGATCTTATTGAACTTCGATTGGATTATCTAAAAGAGCCAGACCTTGGACTGCTACTTAACAGAAGGGAAAAACCTATTATTGTAACCAACCGCCGGCGAGAAGAAGGTGGAAGGTATCAGGGTAATGAGAAGAAAAGATTGAGTATCCTGAGAGAGGCTATTGATATAGGTGCTGATTATGTAGATGTGGAGATTGTAAGTGAAGGGATAAAATCCTTCGTCAAAAAAAAGGGCAAAACAAAATTGATCCTCTCATGGCATGATTTCAAAAAAACCCCTTCGTTAAAAGAATTAAGGAATCTCTTAGAAGAGATGCTTCGAGGTGGAGCTGATATAGCAAAGATTGTAACCCTCGCAAGGTCATTTGAAGATAACCTCAAACTCTTATCACTTATTCCATATGGGAGAGAGAGGAAACTGGAGACCATTGCATTCTGTATGGGAGATATGGGAAGGATGAGTCGAATCTTTGCACCTCTATTTGGAGCACCATGGACATATGCCTCGATGGATAAAAATCATATATCTGC
>JBBIRM010000074.1:0-12686 GCA_037441765.1 Deltaproteobacteria bacterium
AAATAATATGGTAAGAGCTTTCTATTTTCAATTAGAAAGGTGCAAAACTAGAGTATAAAAGTTATAAAATACATTGAAAAAGAAAAGGAGGATTGAATGGATTTTAGTTTCTCTCATAGACATCGATTGATGCAGGAGGCCGTCCGTGAGTTTATGAGAGGTGAATGCGATCCTGCGGTTACCCTCGAATTCTCAAAGAAGAAACAGTTTCCATGGGAGATTTATAAAAAGGCTGGCGAGCAGGGTTACCTCGCCTCCTATTATCCTAAAGAATTAGGCGGGCAGGGACTGCCACTTCTCGATTACTGCCTGATCATGGAGGAGATGATTCGCTATGACAACCGGATTGGAATGGCCCTCAGCCTTGGCTCCATCCCTGCCAAGGTCCTTTTAAGATTTGGAACCGATGAGCAGAAAAAAAAAGTATCTCCTAAAACTCCCAAAAGGAGAAGCCGTCTCTTCGATTGCCATTACCGAGCCAAATCATGGAAGTGATATCCGTTTCCTCGATACCCGTGCCGAAAGGAAGGGAAATGAATATATCCTTAATGGGAGTAAAATCTTCATCACCAATGCAGATATTGCTGAATTTTATACAGTGTTTGCTCAGACAGATCCAGGGGCACCTCCTTACCGTGGGATTAGTGGATTCATCGTGGAGAGGGATACAAAAGGAATTACACCCATAGACCTGGGAGATAAGATCGGTATCAAAACCACCTCATCCTGTTCGATTGAGTTTAGAGATGTCAAGGTCCCGAAGAAAAACCTCTTGGGGAAAGAGAATCATGGTTTCATCTATATTATGGATGCCCTCAACGAGGGGAGGCTTGAAATTGCAAGCCAGGCCATAGGGCTTGCAAGAGGGGCCTATGATCGGGCTCTCTTCCATGCAAAAAATCGTGAGCAGTTTGGTCAGAAAATAGGAAAATTCCAAAACATCTCTCATATGATTGTCGAAATGTCTGAAAACATTGAATCTGCTTCTCTTCTTGCCTATAAGGCCTTATGGTTATTCGATCAGGGGAAAACAGACCTTGCCATTTCTTTGCAGGCAAAAGTCAAATGTCCTCTGGTGGCAATCGATACCTGTTTGAAGGCAATGCAGATCCTTGCAGGATATGGACTATTTGAGGATCAGTTTCTGCCTGGATACCTCGGCGATGCCCTAGCTACCTGGCTTCTTGAAGGAACAGGACAGATCCAGAGAAACACCGTCGCCTCCCAAATCCTCGGAAGACTGTAAAGAGTTTAAGGCTCCCACCTATTTTAAAATTTCACTAATATACAATAATAAAGTTCTCCTATCCCATTGCTAACATCAGAAAGCCAGGAACCCATATATTTTGATTGACCTTTGCAACTTATTGAAATTTAAGATAATTTATTTTTTAAAAAAATACTTGACAAAAAATATTAATTTTGATAATCGATATAAATCGAGCGCTTGATCTAAAAAATTAAAAGATATTTTGTAACATTTTATTAGTTGTGTGAAAATCTTTGTAAAATCCCTCCCCACCTCCCTTTGCTAAAGGGAGGAGATAGTGTTTTCCCCCTTTGGCAAAGGGGAACCCTAAACCTCCCCCTTTGAAAAAGGGGGGATGGGGGGATTTTTTAATAATTCTTTCCATTAATTGCTGTTGAAATTCTTATTTTCAAAAGGCTAAATTGATACGATATTTTAAATTTTATGCCTAAAAAAAGTAGCGTAACGGTTTTAAAAAACAATGATTTTTCTGGGGATTTAATCCAGACTGCTTCAAAGAATGCAGATCTGGTTCAGAAGAAACACCAACAGATAGTCAATGGGGCCTGCCAGATATTTTTTAAGAAAGGCTACCACCCAACAACAATTCGTGATATAGCAAAATCCTGTCATATGTCCATGGGCCAACTCTACCATTACATTTCTTCTAAAGATGACGTATTGTATTTAGTTCATAAACATATGCAAAAAGTATGGTATGAATATCTTAAAAGATCTGAAATGGAAAAAATCGATGATCCCCTCAAAAGGTTAACCATTGCGCTTCGTCATACCTTGGAATTTATGGTTGAAAATAAAAAACTCCTTCAGTTTATCTATTCAGAAAGTAAATATTTGGACAAACAACACTTACAACGAGTTCTGGAGTTAGACAAACGGAATGTGATCGGTTTTTGGTACAAGATGCTGAAAGAAGTAAACTTAAAAAAACCAATCAAAGGGAATTTGAATTTCCTGGCTAGTCTAATTACCTATCTTTTAGTATTTTTGTCCTTAAGGGGGTGGACCTTAAAGGGCATGTCCTTGAAACAAGAGAAAACCTACATCATCAATTTTATTTTAAGAGGGTTAGGAATCATTTAGGGAATTGTTGATCTATGTTAGACATTGGTATGCAATAAATGAATGATTAACTAAAGTCGCCAGCAGCTTCTAATAAGTGTTAAACAATTAATAAGATTCTGCAAAAACCATAGGAGGGAGCAAAAATGGGATATATTGATTTGAGGGAATGGATCAAAGAATTAGAAAATAAGGGTTTGCTTAAGAAAGTGAAAGCGAAAGTGGACTGGAACGAAGAAATGGGAGGGATAATAAGAGTTAGTATGGCTTTACAAGGTCCTGCTTTATTATTTGAAAACATTAAGGATTACGATTCAACTGATGCATGGGGACATAAGGTTTTTTCGGGAGGATTAGCGTCTTATCAGGGGATTAAGTTATTATTGAATTTACCTAATGAAATGGCTGTTCCTGATATTGTACGATATTGCAAGGAAAAATTTAGTCAGCGTGTTGCACCAATTACCGTAGATAAAGGTCCAGTCAAGCAAAACAAGGTAAAGGGTAGAGATGTAGATTTAGAAAAATTTCCTATTCCCAAAACTCACCATTTGGACGGGGGTCGATACATAGATACTTTCTGTGGAGTAGTTACAAAAGATCCTGACACTAATTGGGAGAATGTAGGGCTCTATAGAGGTATGCTTATTGATAAACGACGAATTGGGAAGCTGATCGCAAAAACACAACATATAGGTCAAGTTTTTACAAAATATCAAGAGCGAAAACAGAAGATGCCAATTGCTATTGCTTATGGTTACAGCGATATTATGCCTGCAATAGCAGCTCTTCCAGCGCCACGCGGTGTATCAGAATGGGACCTAATGGGAGCCTTTTCAGGTGAACCAGTAAAGTTAGTGATGTGCGAAACTGTGCCTTTAAGAGTCCCAGCCAATGCGGAAATAGTTGTTGAAGGCTTCGTGGATCCTGATCCTTCTACATACGTAATGGAGGGACCGTTTGGTGAATACACGGGTTGGTACGGTGGAGGAGCGTCTCCAAAACCAGTCATAGAAGTTACATGTGTGACTTTCCGCGATGATCCAATTTTAAGGATTAGTATAGAAGGAATAAGACCAGGTACGCCCAACGAAGACTATTACATAACTAATACCATGTTGGCGGGACTTCTATGGTATTATTTAGAGGAGTGTGGGGTCCCAGGGGTAACTGATGTTGCTATATCTCCTTATACTGCTGGAACCACTGTGTTCGTTCAGATCCATAAACTTTACAGAGGACATGCAAAACAGGTTGCTAATGCATTATGGGGATGTGGTCCGTTGCTCCAATGGTTTGCAAAAACTGTGATGGTGGTGGAAGAAGATATTGATATCCGTGACCCAGACCAATTAATGTGGGCATTCGATTATAGGGTCAATGCGGATCCTTCCGTATATGACCTTATAATAGTGCCTGGCTGTGCTGGCTCTTTGCTGGATCCTTCGACTAGGCGTGAGGAGAGAGACGCTACTTTGTATGGGACAGGTAAATGGGCACGGCTTTTGATAGACGCCACAAGAAATTGGGATTACCCTAGATGGGAGGAGTGGAACAATCAAGTCTATCCACCACTTAACAAGTTAGCAGTTGACATAGAAAAGAAAATCAAAGAAAGATGGGATGAATATGGGATTGGTATTCCATATTTAACTGAGAAACAGAAGGAATTGTTAACTATGGAAAAATTAATGAAAATTATTCCAAGCATCGGTACCAGATAAGGCTTTCAAAGTTATGTGTTGATAAAGAGGAGCCATAATGTATAAAAAATTTAACAAGGAACTGAAGGTAGAAGGTCCTATTAGTGAGTACCTGAGAAAGCATTCACTAATCGTTCCAAGGAAGATAGCCATAACCTTTTATGGACGGGATATCTCATATGGCGAATTATGGGAAAGCATTATAAAAATTGCAAGCGCTTTAAGAAAGATAGGAATTAAGGAGGGGGACAGAGTTGTCCTTTTTATGCAAATTGTCCTCAGTTCGTAATTTCATTCTTTGCAGTCCTTCATATTGGAGCTATAGCTGTTCCTGTTAACCCCATGCTCAAGCAGGAGGAACTGAGAAATTTATTGCACGATTGCGAACCTACTCTAATTATTTGTAATAACCATTTGTTCGGCGAAATACCAAAAGAGGCTATAAAAAAAATTGTCATTACTGGTATCGGTGATTTTGTTGGGTCTATATCTCAAGTTCCAATCCCGGAAGAACTGGAAAGATCCGGTGAACCCCCTAAGGGAACTCTTCTCTTTTCTGAGTTATTGGAATATGACGGTGATAGGAAATATTTGGGAATTTCAAATTTGATGCAAGATGCACTTTTTGTTTATACAGGAGGCACAACAGGACTTCCTAAGGCAGCTGTCCATAGTCATTACGCACTCACGTGGGGGGCTATTTCTTCGGGAGAGTGGTATACATTTAACGATAAAGATGGTTTAATTGTAGTTTTACCTCTCTTCCATTCCTTCGGGTTACTTAATGCTATGTGTGCCCCATTGGTTTATGGATGCCAACTGGTGATAATGAGTAGGTTTGACGAAGAGGCCCTGCTTTCAGCCATTGCTCACTACAGGCTCACAATATGGTTTTCAGTACCCACTATGATCGCAAGAGTGTTGAATTTACCTACCCTCTCTAAATATGATCTCTCTAGCCTCCGTCTTATTAACCATGGAGCAATGCCAATGTCCTCTCAACTTCGGAAAAGTCTCAAGAAGTTTTTCCCAAATGCTGTTATTCAGGAAGGATATGGTTTGGCTGAAGTATTGGGATATGGGATAGTACAAGGAATTCCAGGTTTAGACAAGGAAGGGTATATAGGGAAAGCAACGATTGGAACGGAGATAAAGATTGTTGATTTAGATACTGGAAATAAGGAATTACCTCCGAATCAAGAAGGAGAGGTAATAGTAAAGTGTCCTACTGTAATGAAAGGTTACTGGCATAAACCTGAAGAAACGACTTTAGTGATAAGAGAAGGATGGCTTTATACAGGGGACATCGGAAAGATGAATGAAGAAGGATATATTGCTCTGGTAGGACGTAAAAAGGAGGTGATAAAGGTCTCTGGGTTTAGTGTCTTTCCTGCAGAAATAGAGGACATACTCTGTAAACATCCGGCAATTATGGAATCTTGTGTGGTGGGGATACCCGATGAAACTCGGGGGCAAATCCCAAAGGCATTTGTTGTATTAAAGCCAGAATATAAAGGAAAGATAACAACCGACGATATAATGAGTTGGACAAAGCAAAACTTGGCCGCTTATAAACGACCACGATCTATTGAATTAAGAGATTTTTTACCAAAGAGTGCAGCAGGTAAGATTTTGAGAAGGGTGCTCCTTGAGGAGTTATGTAAAGAAATGGAAAATAAAAAATAAAAGGAGGGTAAAAATGCGAAACACTAATATTTTTTTCAGGGGAAAAGGATACTATTATATATTGTCAATGATTTTTATTTTCTTTTACCTTATTGTAACGGCAGAATCAGGCATTACGCAGACTATAGAACTAAAATTTTCCCACTGGATACCTCCTAGTAGTATTTATCACTACGGGGCTTATGTCCCTTGGGCAAAGGAAATTGAGCGATTGACTGGCGCACGTGTAAAGATCACATTTTACCAGATGGAAGCTCTCGGGAAAGCGAAAGACCATTACCAGTTGTGTTTACAAGGTTTGGCTGATATCGTAATGATAGATCCAGAGTGGACGCCTGGTCTTTTCCCATTATCCCAAGGTATTTCTTTACCATTTTTATTTTTCTCTGCTGAAGCTGCCTCTGCCGCTTATTACGAAGTCTATGAGAAGCACTTGTTAAATACAGAATTTAAACATGTAAAACTCCTCTGGACACAAACAACATCTCCTGTTGCTCTCCATACAGTTAAAAAACCAGTACACAGCATGCAAGACTTAAGAGGGCTTGTCGTGGGTGTCACTTCAAGGCCAGCAATAGAAACCATAAAGTTGCTTGGGGGTTCGCCTCAATTTGTTCCCATGCCAGATATATATACTGCCTTAGAGAAAGGTGTTTTAGATGGTTTCTTACAAACATGGTCTGCGGCTAAGGCCTTCAGATGTTATGAGGTTACAAAGTATCGTACCGATTTAAAAATTTGGGTGGACAAAATGGCAATTATTATGAATATGGAGAAATGGAACAAATTGCCCCAGGATATTAAGAGCATTTTTGAACGGACCACGGGACTTGAGAAATCACGGACAACTGGTGCTTTATATGACCACCATAACGAAAAAGAGGCCTTAGAACAAGTGATAAAACCATATGATACAAAACGGGGTAACCCACCTATTTACCGTCTTTCGCGAGAAGAAATATTGAAATGGAAGGAAGTTGTCAAACCTATGTGGGAAAATTGGGTACGCCAGAAAGAGATTGAGAAACTTCCAGCAAAAACCTTTTTTAACGATTTGTTAAAGGCCGCAGATAAATATAATCCTAAATAAAGTTCCCAATATTTAAGTTCCGAGACATTTTATTAAAAATAGAGAGGATAAGGATGTTAAGGGCGATATATGAAAAAATCGAAAAGATAGTCAGTATACTTATAGGAATTGGCTCTTTATCATTAATTTTCATTATCGCCATTATCTTTTTTAACATAATTATGCGTTATCTTCTTAAGAAATCTTATGTTTCAACTGTAGAGTGTTTGGAATTGGCAATGTTGGTTACTGTGTCGATAGGTGTTGTATATTGTACTTTAAAAGAGGGGCACATCAAGCTTTGCGAAATTACCAAATGGAGCCTCCTTAAAAGATTTATCCGGTTTCTGGAAGGTTTATTAACCGCTGCTCTTGCAGGAGCTACTCTTAAATTTGGAATCGAATTGTTCGTTGTACACTATCAAACTACGATGGTATTAGAAGTCCCCATTTTCCCTTTCGTTATTTTTGTAGGATTTTGTTTTATATTGCTTTTCACCCTTCTTTTGCTATCCGCATTAAGCCTGAAGTGAGGAAATTATGGAACCTCATATGGTTGGATTCATGTCTATATTTTTGCTTATACTTCTCCTTCTATTTGGAATGCGAATAGGTTTTTCTCTGCTGTTCGCAGGAATCGTTGGTATTACTTTGATGAAAGGTATATGGAGTTCTTTATCATCAGTGACTGTTACGATAATCACGCAATCACAATCCTATTTATTGATAATGATCCCATGTTTCCTTTTTATGGCAAGTATTTTAACAGAAAGCGGATTAGTTTTCGAACTATTTTCAGCGATAGAAAAGTGGATTGGACGTCTACCAGGGGGGTTGGCAATAGCTACTATTGTGGCTGGCACATCCTTCGGCGCTGTTTCCGGTTCGACAATAGCAGCCGCTGCTGCATTTGCAAGGGCCGCTACCCCTGCAATGCAAAAGTATGGGTATGACGATGTATTATCCCTTGGTTCTGTAGCAGCGGCCTCCAACATGAGTTTTTTGATCCCCCCATCACTCTTTTTTGTAATTTATGGGATAATAGTAGAGATGTCAATAGGGAAGTTATTTATCGCCGGTATTTTACCCGGCCTATTATTGATGTCATTAATGATTTGTGTGGTTTTGTTATATGCATTCAAAACAAAAGGTTCTGCCCTATCAAGTCTCTCATACACTTGGAAAGAACGTCTGCTTGGATTGAAAGCGATAGGGATTGTAGGTTTAATAGCTTTTATAGTCCTTGGAAGCATCTATTTAGGTGTCTGTACTCCTACAGAGTCATCGGCATTGGGCTGCATCGGATCTTTGTTGGCATTTTTATTACTTAAAAGAGCCAACTGGATTTCTTTCACTAAAAGTTTGAATGAAACATTAAAAACCACCGGGATGCTTTTTATTTTGTTAATAGGGGCTCAAGTTTTCAGTTCAATGTTAACATTAAGTGAGATACCCTTGTGGATAATGGAAAGGTTTTCTAAAGGAAATATAAACCCAACCATGTTACTGTTATTGGTTATGATTATATATCTAATATTTGGGTGCTTTTTTGAAATTGTGTCTATCATTATAATTTTTGCACCGATTTTTCACCCTCTTTTAATTAAAAGCGGCTTTGCGCCAGAAGTAATAGGGGTAATGTCCTGTATAGCAGTGCTCATTGGACAGTTATCCCCTCCTTTTGGGTTAATGGTATATACTGTGGCAGGATTAGTGCCAGGTGCATCTGTTACTAATACATTTAAGGCCTCTTTTCCTTATTTAATAGCTACAATTGTGTGCTTATTGATAGTTGCCATTTGCCCAGAAATAATCTTATTTCTTCCTAAAAGAATCGGTTTATAAAAGCACACGATTATATTGCTATTCAAGATTAGACTATCATTTTCCCAATATTCGATTTGAAAGGTATGAGATTCTCCAAAGGATATGTTAAAAATTAGGTGGTTTTGTCATAAGAATTTAAAAGGCTTTATGAAAAATTACATCAGGAGGGACAAATGGGCGTTTTCCTTGAGAGAGAAACAGTACCTTGTAGATCAGCCTGCCCTGCTGGAATTGATGTTCCTAAATATGTAAGGCTTATTGCAAATAGAAGGTTCGATGAAGCTTTGATGGTTATTATGGAAAAAATACCATTCCCAACGGTATGCGGATTAGTTTGCCCTGCTCCCTGTGAAGCCAAGTGCAATGCAAACTACTTAAACAATCCAATTGCTATCCGAGCACTTAAAAGGTTTGTTGCCCGGCGGCCCAATGCTATAAGAAGAATACCTTTCCCTTCCAGACTTACCGGGAAAAAAGTAGGAATAGTGGGCTCTGGACCTGCTGGCTTAACTGCTGCATATTATTTAAAATTGCTTGGCCATAATGTAACAGTCTTTGAAGCCGAACGGGAACCTGGAGGAATGATGCGGTATGGAATTCCTGATTATAGATTGCCCAAAGAACATTTGAGGGAAGAGATTGAATTAATTAAGAATCTTGGAGTTGACATAAAAACAAATGAGAGAATCGAGAACCCAGTAGAACTTTTAGATTATTACAATGCTGTCCTTTTAGCTATTGGAGCAACCAAATCTTCCAGTTTGGGCATAGAGGGAGAAACCCTCCCCATAGTTAAAAACGCTATCGACCTAATGAAGGACATAAACAATGGGGAAAAAATCACACTAGGTCCTAAATCTCTCGTTATAGGCGGTGGAAACAGTGCAATAGACGCTGCTCGTAGCGCCCTCCGCCTGGGTAGCCAAGAAGTTTATGTTTTTTATCGTCGCTCCTATAAAGAAATGCTTGCTTCACCCTCGGAAGTGAACGAAGCTCAAAAAGAAGGGGTAAAAATCCATTTTCTTATCGAACCTTTGAAGATTACGACGGTCGATAACAAGGCAAAGGTAGAATGTATTAGAACTCAATTGACTGAAGAAATTGACCTTAATGGACGAAAGAAAACGATCCAGCTCCCTGGCACTGAATTTTCGGTGGTCGCAGATACAGTGATTGTGGCCGCAGGCCAGGTGTGTGAACTTCCTCCTGGGTTTAAATCAATTGCTTCGGGAAATTTTGTCCAAGCCGATCCAAATACAATGAGAACAAGCCAAGTTGGTATTTTTGCCGCAGGAGACGCTATAAATGGATCAAGCTCTGTTATTGAAGCCATTGCCGAAGGAAGTAGAGCAGCATTTTGCATCAATAATTATCTTGGCGGCGATACTGGAATACAGGCGATATCCATATACCCTGAGCCTGAGCTTTTACAAAGTGAATTACAAGGTATCCCCCCTGGTAAAAGAATCGACATCCCTAAAATCTCGATCAGTGACCGCATTAAAGACTTTTCAACAATAGAGCTTGAATTAAAGGAAGAGCAAGCGGTCGAAGAAGCGAGGCGGTGCCTCGGATGTGACCTACCCATACTAATTGAACCAGACTACTGCGTAGGTTGTTTAACATGTGTTATAAGATGTGCCTCGAGATTGCGTGACACAGTAAATGAAGATAAATCCAAGATTAGAATATTGCCCATGGAAGAACAGTCTAATGCTGTCATTTTTAAGGAAGGTTGCGAGGTGTGTGGTATATGTGCACGTTATTGTCCTCATGGAGCTTTATATCGCAAGCGTAAATATTCTGGAAGTTAATTCCCGAGGTCCATCCATAAATGAAGAAACCTGTTTAATCTTGAGGGAGGTATCCAAATGGAGAAATATGGTAGACGACTATTATGGGTCGACTTGACAAACCAAAAAATTGAAATAGAGACCCTGTCAACCAAGTTTGTAGATGATTTTTTGGGAGGATGGGGAGTTCAAATAAAATTAGCTTATGATTTAATAAAACCTGGCATAACTGCTTTCAATTCCGAAATTCCTATTATAATAAGCCCCGGTGTTCTTACAGGAACTTTATGCCCTGGTACATCGAAAGTCTTTATGACTACTAAGTGTCCCATATCAAATACGATTTCTACTTCCGTTGGATCATTACATTTTGGGTTTCGGCTTAAATGGGCAGGTTGGGACCATTTAATTATCACGGGTAGAGCACAAAACCCGGCATATCTCAAAATTATTGATGACCAGGTTGAATTATGTGATGCAGAAAAAATTTGGGGAAGAGACCTTTTTGAAGCCACGGACTGGTTAAAAGATAAATATGGGTATGATAGCTCAGTTCTTGCTATAGGACCTGCTGGTGAAAACCTGGTGAAAATAGCGATTGCTCTTATCGATAAAGGGTCTACCTGTGGTCGTAGTTTTGGTTCAGTAATGGGTTATAAAAATCTAAAAGCAATAATAATAAAGGGGTCCAAAGGAGTCAATGTTGCGAAGGCCGAGGATTTTTCCCAGATAATAGATCGTTTAGTTCAAAAAGGCATGCAAGATCCTATGCGGGAAAAGTGGAAAAAATATGCTTTACACAATGTCTTACCCTATTGGCTCGATGCAGGATATATCCCTACAAGAAATTACAAGGAAACGGTTAAAAAGGAGGAATTCCTTTCTTTATATGGACCCGAGGCATATATGAAAGTTTATAAGCGAACATACGGATGCCCCTCATGTCTTGCCCCCGATAAAGCAGTTCTCAAATACGGAAATAAAGATATTGAAGAATATATATCCCCTTTCTCTACACCTATGGTTCCAATGTCATGCTTTGGCGCTCGAACAAACGTTGGAAGTATTGAAAAAGCCATAAAATGTGGAGATATAGCCGGGAGGTACGGTATTGATATACTGACCTTTACCTCACTATTTGGATTTATGGTAGATTTATATTCAAGGGGTATCATAAGTACAAGTGATACCGATGGGATAGAGTTGAAGGATGACTTTGAAACGGTAGTAAATGTTATGTCGCTTGTTACACAAAGAAAAGGGATCGGTAATATTTTGGCCGAAGGCTTTCCAAATACAATTGCTACCATTGGAAGAGATTGCGAAAAATATGCGATGCTTATAAAAGGTACAGATGTAGATTTTGATGCCCGTGTATCCTTGGGTTTAGAGTCGTTTACTGCTGTTACCAATCCCAGACCGAGCAACGATCTTCCAATAGGAGGGTTAACGATTGCACAAGGAAGAAAACCTGAATTTTTTATTAAGGTTGTTTCAAAAATCGGGTACGTTCCAAATGAGGCTATGGATAAAATATTTACTTCATCGGGGTTTGACCTTCCAAGGCTTGCAGTATATTACGAAAACTGGGCTAGTGTGCTTAACATTATGGGAATCTGTTTTAGAATGCAAGTATCTAGTCTTTATGATGTGAACTCTTGTGCTTTGTTATACTCTGCCGCGACTGGAATAGAGAAGGCCCCAAAGCAAATTCTTGAGGCTGGAGAGAGGGCCTTTAATGTTTATAAGTCAGCAAACGTCAGAGAGGGTTATTCAAGAAAGGATGACAAATTCCCAGATAGGTGGTTTGAACCTCTAAAACACTCTGATAAAGAGATCAATCTTGTAATGAAAGACTATTTTGGAACAAAAATAATTACGAAAGAAGATAGCGAAAAAATGTTAGACACATATTACGAGGAAAGAGGTTGGAATGTAGAAAAAGGAGTTCCATCAGTCACAAAGTTAAAAAAGTTGAAACTTGAAGATATTGCAAATGAATTGATTCGTTTAGGGCTGATTAAAGAATAGGTTTATAATGTATTTAGGATATTCAGAGAAACGGATGCGAGTAGGATGCTGCTGGATTGTATAAAATAGAGTAGAGAAATGTTTCTCAAAAATCTTTACCAAATAAAAAGTATGAAAATAGGTAGGAAGTAGACTAAAAATCTATTCAGAAAAAGATCAACGATTTGAGAAGATCCGATAAGGAAAAAGTTTTTGATATTATTTTTTATGTTGATTTTTTTTTATCACATTTGGTTTTAAAAAAT
>JBBIRM010000075.1:0-12586 GCA_037441765.1 Deltaproteobacteria bacterium
ATAAGATTTTCTCCGACATCCCTACCCGATTCCCCGGATGAGTGAGGTGTTACGAGATCTCTGAATAAGTATTTAAGACAAGTTTTATAGACTGGGGAGGTGGGGTGGAAAAGCCTTCAAGCGGATACCTTCAACATTTTGGAACTATTGATTAATTCCCTCACACTCACCTCTTCCAAATGAGACTGTGTCGTAATTCGAAATAAGAAATGAAAACAAATTCGGCAAAGGACAAGCTCTTGCCCTACGTTTGAGATTCGTTTAATTTCTCGTAGGGCAAGCCCTTGTGGCTTGCCGAACCCTTATTAAGATTTCATTTATTTAATGCACCCATTAATAACTTCTTGGTGCCCGCATTCGAAGGGTTTGGAACCCCACCTCCCCAGTCTTTGAGGGACTTTTTCAGAACTCTCTTATTTTTAATTAAAAACCCTCACTAAAAACTTATTACTTACCTTTTTTAATAGGTTCTCCTCTTACCTTAATCAACTCAGCCACAATGCTTACAGCGATCTCTTCGGGTGTTTCAGAGTTAATATCAATCCCTATGGGGGCACGAACCCGGTTTAAATCCTCCCTGGGGATTCCTTTTTTTATTAAATGATCAAAAAGGGTCTTAATCTTTTTCTTTGACCCGATCATCCCTATATAGCGAGCGTTGGTTTTTATTGCCTGCTCTAAAACTAAACCATCAAATAGATGACCCCTTGTGACGATCACAATATAAGATGTATCATCAATGGATAGGTGGTCAAAACTCGTTTCAAATTCTGTTACAATAACCTCATCAGCCTCTGGAAATCTTTGACGGTTTGCAAACATATCGCGGTCATCAAGGACCACCACTTTAAAATCCACCTTCTTTGCAAGGGGGGCCACTTGCTGTGAGATATGCCCTGCGCCAAAAAGAAAGACCGTCGGTTCAGATACAATTGGTTCTAAGAGGACCTCCAACTTTTTATCTCCTGAAGGAAAGACCAAAACTTTTGGCTTTCTTTCGATTAACAATCCCTTGCCCTCTTTCAGGATCTCCTCTTCTAATTCTTCAACTCCCAATAAAGACCCTACTCTTTCTCCCGAAGTCTTTATCAATAATTTAGTCCCATCTCTTTTTGGGAAACCTTCTTCAGATGAGATCAGGGTTGCTAAAATTGCAGATCCACCTTTTTGTTTGATCCTCATAATTTCTTGATATATATTTAAAAACTCTTCTTTTAAAGGTTCTAAAAAGATATCAATGTTTCCACCGCAGATAAGCCCTCCTTCTGCCAACTGTTCGGAAGTGAGATTAAAATGAAAAATTTTCCCTTTCTCCTCTCTAATTACCTCCTGGGCTCCTTGCCATACTTCTGCCTCAACACATCCTCCTCCGATAGAGCCAATTGTCCTGCCATCTGTTCGAATTAAATATTTTGCGCCCACTGTCCTTGGAGCAGACCCGACGCGGTTGATCAGGGTAGCCAAGGCCAATTTTTCCTTCTTTTCAAGCGCTTTCACAATCTCTAAATAGATACTCTCCATAAAGCCCCCCCTAATTTTCTAAATTTTATTTGCTTCCTAATAACAATATTTTAATGATCTAAATTCGTTTTGTAAACCCCATATCACACTTCCTCTTAAGGGGGGTGTTGTAATGAGAGAAATGAAAAGGTTCTCATCCTGAAAGGAAGGCTAATGGCTTTTGGGCTTTGTAATCGGTCTTTTATCCTTTGGAGAAACTCCTGTCCCTTTCTCTTTCGAATGGGCAAGAGGTAAGAGAAAAAGTTGATAAAAGATTGGATCAGCCCACAACTCCATCTCTGGTGCTATATCTCCTACAAGTCCAGAGAAAGATGGGACGTTATTATAGGCATTCAAATGGAAAGAGAGGTCCTTTAATGATTTATAGAGTTTAATCGAGGCACTGAGATGGGTTTGTTTTTCTTTTAGTAACTTGAGTTGTTGGATACCCATCTCAATGGATTTCTGATCATCCTCAAGTTTAGAGAGCCAAAATTTTCCCTCCTGATACTTCAGCTCAGTCTCACCTGTCTGGATAGCCTGAATAAGTTTCAAGCAAACTTCCTTGGCCCTTTCCAACACATCGTTCAAATGATTCAACAACTCTCCCCTATCCCTTCTTGAAAGTTCAACCTCCTTTGATGAAATCTTCTTCATAAAATAGGAAAGGGAATATTCCTCTGTGCTTGCTGTCGGGATTAAAATAAAAAATAAAATGGCAAAGATCAAAAAATTGCTTTTCAGTCTCATTGGCCTCTCTCCAATTCATCGAATTTTAATTGGCATATAATTCACAAAAAATTATTACAAATTTTTAATGACCTTAACCACTGGCGGTTCTTGTTTTAGTTGTCCTAATATAATCCTTTCGATCCGTAAATTCTTTTTTTCAATAATCTTTTCGGCAACACATTGCGCCTTCTTCAAGCCATCTGGGATATCGATTTTATTAAGAAAGGTAATCATCCTCGATGATTTCGGAGTCCCTTTAAAAACCCCTTCTGGGTGTGTAAACAAAATGGCCAGGGCCTCCTCCGAGATTCTCTCTCCCATAGCAAGCCCTGTTAATTTCGATATTCGCTCTGGCTGAAATACGTTCTTCTCATTTAACTCCATTCCCAAACCATCCACTCCCAAAATACCCACCACCAATGTGGTGTTTAAAGGAATGACGGGCTCTAACTCCCTCGGGGCCTTAATAGGGCGACCGGCTGCACCGTCCGCCTCAATTATAAGGTAGTCTATTTCTCTTAATTCCCACAGCCCTTCCACACAATTTAATGAAATCCCTTTTAATTTTCCCGATCCAATTCGTTCACTGGCAACGGTCATATGCCGTTTGCCACCAATTTGATCATGAATATATTTTTTTATGGTTACCTCATCTTGGTTAAGAAGAAGAAAGGGCGTCTCCTCCTTAAAGGGTTCCATAATTTTTGTAGTAGTGGTTGTCACCACCTTCTTTCCTTCAAGGACTAATTCATTTGCAAGGCGAAACATCAGGGTGGTCTTTCCTCCTGCTCCAACAAGGCTGACCATCTCTCTTATTCCAAGCCCCAAGGCCCCTGATAGAGAACCCATAGGCTCTATCTTCTGTTCCATGTTCTCTATCACCGTATCACTTATTGAACCAGTAAAGTATGGCCTCTAAAACTCCTCCTCCGATCGCCCGTGCTTTATCAGAAATAGTAAAGCAATTTTCCTTTTTACCTCTTGGATCAACATCGCCCACCTTCATCCCCTTTTTGACCTCAACCCCATCACGAAGAAGGCCTCTCAACACCCCACTGATTTTCGCAATCACGGGATAATCATCCACCACCGCCACCACAGTACCTTTATGCACTCTGTCTCCAATCTTTTTATCGGTTCGAAAAATACCTTTTTTCATGGTCCGAAGAAGCCTTTCAATTGTATATCCTCCAATATCCCCTGGGATGCCTGTGTCTGGCTCGGCCTCTCCTTTTAAGATCATCCTCCCCAAATTGTGACACCGGTTTGTCTCTATCACAACATGGACATCTTTCCCAGCACAAAATCCTGGACCAAGACCGATGACTAAAGTGGCATCGTCGATCTTTGTCCCCAGATTCTTTTTGGCCATAATGGCATCAATTAAAATATCTGGGTTTAAAAAGTCTCTTACCTTCTTTCCATCAGGATCTATGAGAAGGGGGATGTTCCCTTTCTTCCAGACAGAGAATATCTTTTCAGGAGCAGAAACCCGCTCTGCCTTAACACCTTCCACCTCCTTCTCTCCATCGTAAACGGCCTCACAAAAGGAAACCTCCCTTCTAACCGCAAGGGGCTGAGAAATCTCCAACATACAGAGTTTAAAGTGTGACTGATAGAGTCGGTGTGCAACTCCACTTGCCATCTCTCCCGCTCCTCTGATTAATATAACCAGTTCATCAATCCCTTTTTTCATTTTCATCGAAATCCCTTCCTACGTTCATTATTCTAATTTCCTATCCATTTTACAAACTCTCTTATAATCTTTCCATGTGTCGATGTCCAGCAATACTCCTTTAGACTTTGTTTTGAATCCCTTCACTTTATCTGGGTATATTTCTAATAGGAACCTCCCACCAACATCCCCTTTAAGAGATAGTAACTCTTTCTTATAACATCGATCGAATAGCACTGGATTTCCCCTCATCCCCTTATAAAGGGGCATAATTATCTCCCCTCCTCCAGGAGAAAAAGTGCGGATTAAAGCATTGATCGTCCGGGTTTTTAGAAAAGGCTGATCTCCGAGGGCGATGAGAATTCCCTGGCTTTTTGGATCAATGGCCTCGATGCCCTTCCGAATTGAATAACCCATGCCCCTCTCTGGGTGCGAATTCACCACAATCTTTACCCTCTCGGCATTAAATATATTCTCAGGTATCTTATTTTGACGACTCAGAACAACCACTAACTCTGCGATGATCGATCTTAAGAGAGTCCAAAGGCAATGTTCAAAAATCATCTCCTTTCCCCATGGCAATGATAACTTATCCACACCCATTCGTTTTGATTCACCTGCTCCAAGAAGTATGGCAGAAACCTTTGGTGTCATTCTTTTCTTAAAAAATTTAACTTTATCTAAGTCAATCTTTAGAATAAAATTGATCAAGTCTTAAATTTAAGTTAATATTAAATTTAATCTTTATTATTAATTTCTGTCAACCCCAATTAGTGAGACTTCTGAAAAAGTATATAAAAAATAGGATCATCTCCAAAAAATTGACAAAATCATGAGGATAAAAAGGGTCAAGGATTCAAGGATTCGATGGAATTGGTTAAGAATTATAAAGAGAATTTGCAAAGATCATAGCATATATGTTTAGATTAAAAAATGCAGATACAGGAGAAGTTAAAAGAATGCTTAAGGCAATAATTAAATTATTACGTTATTAAAATCTTGAGAATTTCATTCTAACAATTTTATGTAGGGCAGGCCTTTAGGCTTGCATATCATTCATTCATTTTAAGGCAAGGCTAAAGCCTTGCCGTAAAAAACTTTGGTTATGGGTAAAAAAATTTCATATATTTTTGATTAGGTCTTTATAAAATATGCACTTGAACCCTTGAACCCTGAAATCCTTGAATCCTTTTTAACAACTAAATTGGAGAAGAACCAAAAAATATTTTTAAACTGGGAAGGTTGGGTGGAGATGTATTCGAAGGGTTTGGAACCCTGCATCCCCAGTCTTTTAAGAACTTTTACAGAAATCTCTTAGTTTCGAAATCGTACAAATATCTACCTCCCTTTACGGCACTTGCCTGCCATTGGAGAGGAAGGATAAGGAGGGATAGATGACCTACAATCCTTTAACGACCGGTCAAACCTATTGGCCTTTTAAAAAGTATTTAGAAATTTATAACCGCTCCATTAAAGACCCTGAAGGTTTCTGGGCGGAAGAGGCTCGGAAATTAGAATGGTTTAAGACCTGGGAAAAAGTCCTTGAATGGCAACCTCCCTATGCAAAATGGTTCGTTGGAGGAGAGCTCAATGCCTCCTATCTCTGTGTAGACCGCCATGTTAAAACCTGGAGAAGAAGCAAGGTAGCTATTTACTGGGAAGGAGAACCCGGGGATACACGTGTCCTTAGTTATTCCACGCTATACCGTGAAGTGAATAAATTTGCTTCCGTTCTTAAAACCCTCGGTATCCAAAAGGGAGACCGCGTGGCTCTTTACCTTCCGATGATTCCTGAATTGCCTGTAGCCATGCTGGCGTGCGCAAGAATTGGGGCTACCCATACCGTTATCTTTTCTGGATTCAGCGCCCAGGCATTGGCTGACCGAGTAAATGATACAGGGGCAAAACTCTTAATTACTGCAGATGCTGGCTTCAGAAGAGGGAAGCCCATCGCATTAAAACGAATTGCCGATGAAGCACTTGAAATGACCACCTCGATAGAAAAGATGTTGGTTGTTAAGAGGGCGAATATACCAACTGTAATGAAGCCAGATAGAGACCTCTGGTTACATGATTTGTTCGATAAAGCCAAGCCTTATGTAAACCCCGATCCAATGGACTCCCTTCATCCGCTCTATATCCTATACACATCAGGAACAACTGGAAAACCTAAGGGCATTGTTCATGGAACAGGAGGATATCTCACCTTTAACCATTCTGCCTATAAATGGGTTTTCGATATTAAAGAAGAATCTGTTTACTGGTGCACCGCAGATGTAGGATGGGTCACCGGGCATAGTTCAATCGTCTATGCTCCTTTGATGCATGGAGCGGCTATTGTTCTCTACGAAGGTGCTCCAGATTACCCTGCCATTGATCGCTGGTGGGATATTATTGAGAAGTATGGGGTAACCATCTTTTACACCTCTCCTACAGCGATCCGAATGTTGATGAGATATGGGGATAAGGAAATCTTAAAGCACGACCTCAGTAGTCTTGAACTTTTGGGAAGTGTAGGCGAACCCATCAACCCTGAGGCCTGGATCTGGTATTACAAAAATATCGGAAAAGAGAAGTGCCCAATTGTTGATACCTGGTGGCAGACAGAGACAGGAGGGATTATGATCGCACCCACACCTGCCATTGAATGTGCGCCTCTAAAACCTGGCTCAGCCACCTTTCCTCTCCCTGGCGTATTGGCAGATGTCGTGGATGAGAATGGAAATAGTATGCCCCCTGAAGAGAAAGGTCTTTTGGTGATAAAGGCCCCTTGGCCTGGAATGTTATTGGGGGTATATGGAAACCCAAAAAGGTATGAGGAGAGTTACTGGTCCAAATTTCCAGGGGTCTATAATACAGGAGACTATGCGATTAGAGACAAAGACGGATATTTTTGGATCTTAGGGAGAGCAGACGAGGTGCTCAAAATTGCCGGTCATAGAATTGGAACAGTAGAGATCGAGGATGCAGTGGTCTCCCATCCCGCAGTGGCAGAGGCAGGAGTTGCAAGCATCCCTGATCCAATTAAAGGTGAGGCAATCGTTATCTTTGTTATTCTTAAAGAGGGGTTCTCTCCTTCAACAGGCTTAAAAGAGGAATTGAAAGGATTTGTTCGTAAGTCTCTCGGTCCAGTGGCTACTCCCGAAGAGATCTACTTTGTATCAAAACTTCCTAAAACTCGCAGTGGGAAGATTTTGAGAAGAATTTTGAAAGCGGTTGCCTCCAGTGCCTCTATCGGTGACCTCACTACACTCGAGGACGAATCGTCAGTGGAAGAGGTCAAAAGGGTCTACGAAGAATTAAAAAGAGAAGTTTAAACTTTAATAATATGGAGAGAAAAATGGAGATATTTAAGCATATTCTTATTGGAGGAGAAGCAGGTCAGGGACTTCAAACCATTGGCTTCATCTTTGCTAAGGGTCTGGTTCGAAGTGGTTATTCAGTCCATGCCCATCAAACCTATGAGTCGAGGGTTCGGGGAGGACATAACACGTTTTCCATTCGATTCGGAACACAAAAGGTCTTGGCCCCCCAGGAGGAAATTGACCTTCTCATCGCCCTCAATGAGGAGAGCATCGACCTTCACAGAGAGGAACTCTCTAAGACAAGTATCATAATAGGTAATGCCGATTTAAATAGAAGGGAGAAAAATTGGATTGGCGTCCCCTTCAAAACTTTGGGGAAAGAAATCTATTGGAATACCTCTGCCATGGGAGTGGCTGCTTGTCTATTAGGGCTGGATCAGCAGATTTTTGGGAAAGTGATAAGGGAGGTTCTGGATGAAGAAAAAGCAGATGAAAACCTTAAGATACTAAATGCAAGCTATCAATGGCTTGAAACACAACCCTTTAAGATTGATCTGGTAAAAACTATTTCAAATCCTTCTCCTCGTTTACTTATGAATGGCCATGAGGCAGTGGCATTGGGAGCAATTTCTGCAGGGTTGAAATTCTGTGCTTTCTATCCAATGAGCCCATCTACATCAATTGCTCAAACATTGATTGATTGGTCTAAAGAGATGGATCTTGTCGTTGTTCAAGCGGAGGACGAGATTTCAGTAATCAATATGGCCATAGGGGCCTCTTATGCAGGAGCACCAAGCATAGTTCCTAGCTCTGGTGGTGGATTTGCTCTGATGGTTGAGGCAGTAAGTCTGGCTGCAATCAGCGAAACCCCAGTAGTAATCGTGATTGGACAAAGGCCTGGACCTGCTACTGGATTGGCAACTCGCACCGAGCAGGGAGAACTCTTATTTGTCCTCCATGCAGGTCATGGAGAGTTTCCACGTGCAATCTTTACTCCTGGGAGCGTAGAAGAATGTTTTTATCTAACAAGAAAGGCTTTTGAACTTGCAGAGAAATATCAGGACCCCATTTTTATTTTAACCGATCATTTCCTGGCCGATTCCTATAGTGATATCGAGCCTGTTTCTTTAGAAAACCTACCTTCCATTCACGCTGGAACAGATCCATCGAGGGTAGAAATCCCTTACCTTCGATACCGAATTACAGAAAGTGGTGTTTCTCCTCGATTACTTCCAGGGGCAAGCAAATATCTTGTAGTCGCAGATAGCCATGAACATACCGAAGATGGACATATGACCGAAAATCTATCAATCCGTCCAAAAATGGTGAATAAGCGGTTAAGAAAAGGCAACGGGATCCGTTCCGAGGCGATTCCTCCTACTTTCCTTGGGGAAACAAAATCAGACATTCTATTTGTCTGCTGGGGCTCGAGCAAAGGATCTGTTGAAGAGGCGACTGCTATACTATCTTCAAAAGGGATAAGTGCATCGATGCTCCATTTCTCTCAAGTCTGGCCAATGATTCCTGAACAATTTCTCCATTATTTAGAAGATGCCAAACAGGTGATCTCTATCGAGAGCAATGCCACAGGTCAACTGTCTCAATTGATTCGGAAAGAAACCGGATTTGATATTGAAAGAAGAATTTTAAGATATGATGGGTTGGCCATTACGCCTCAATATATCCTTAGAAATCTTTCATTAGGGTAAGGCCACCCTGACGCAAGAGGGCCAGGGGTAATTAACGAAAATTATATAACTTTTTAGATAATAGATTTTTACCTTTACACTTAGACTTCTCACATCTAATTTTCTTAGCAATTACCTTGATAAAAGAAGGAGAGCAATATGGTCACCTTAAAAGATTATGGAGAATATAAGACAGCCTGGTGTCCTGGGTGTGGAAATTTTCCATTATTAAAAGCGGTAAAATTGGCACTGGTAAAAAAAGGGCTTGAACCTCATCAGGTGCTCTTCGTCTCCGGTATAGGACAGGCAGCAAAGGCTCCTCATTACCTCAATGTCAATCTCTTCAATGGACTCCATGGGCGGAGCCTCCCAATAGCCACTGGAGCCAAACTTGCCAATCCAGATCTCATCGTCATTGCTGAGAGTGGGGATGGTTGTATGTATGCAGAGGGTGGAAACCATTTTCTTTCCGCCATTCGACGAAATATTGACATCACTGTGATTGTTCATAATAATCAGGTATATGGCTTAACCAAAGGACAGGCAAGTCCGACCTCTGATGAGGGGTTCGTCACCAAAGCACAACCAGACGGGGTATACGAAACACCTTTTAACCCCATTGTCATTGCGGTTGCGATGCATGCTGGCTTTGTTGCCAGGGCCTTTGTAGGAATGGAAGAGCATCTTGTTGACATCATTGTCCAGGCGATCGATCACCCTGGTTTTTCTTTAATTGATGTCCTGCAACCTTGCGTATCATTTAATCGAGTCAACACTTTCAAATGGTACAGGGATCGATGTAAACTCCTCCCCTCCTCCTATAATCCCTATGATTGGGAGTCTGCGATAAAAACATCAACAATATGGGGAGATGAAATTCCTTTGGGAATTATCTATAAAAATGAAAGAGTTCCTTTTGAAAAACACTTCAACGTATTAAATAAGGGCCCCTTGGTTAGGCAGGGATTAGATCCTTCTAAATTCAAGAAGGTGATTGAGTCCTATCTTTGAATCAAGGAAAAAATGAAAGGAGGAAGACAACCATGATACCCCAAATCAAGAAAATTCTTTATGCAACCGATCTCAGTAAGAACTCATCCTACGCCTTTTTATACGCAATTGACATGGCCAAAAAGCATAATGCGAAGATTGTCATTATTCACGCCATTGAGCCTATCCCTCGCTATGCAGAGCTCTATGGAACCATTACAGAAGAATTCAAAAAGAGACAGGATGAGGAGTTAAAGGAATCGATGAAGAATAGCCTTCTACGTTTTTGTAAAAAGGCAGAAGATCAAATCGGTCCTCCCTGTCTTGAACTCGTATCTAAAATCCTGGTCGTAAGAGGGCACCCCCCTGAAGAAATTTTAAATGCAGCCAGTGGGGAAGGTTGTGATGTGATTGTCCTTGGATCACATGGAAAAGGGTTTTTGGCACACACCTTTTTAGGAAGTGTCTCCAATGCTGTTTTACACCGAACCCGAAAACCAGTCTTTATTATCCCCCTGCCCTCAGAGGAATTAACAATAGAATGGGATGAAATCTGAAATGGCTTGACCGAAAGGGGGTGTTTTTGATGAACATTTTTAAGAAATCTCTTTGGTCACCTTATGTGGCAGGAGCGCTGATTGGAATGGTGAGTTGGTTTGCTGTCCTTACGGCAGGGAAATATCTTGGCGTTTCAACAACTTTTGTCCGAACCATCGGGATGATTGAAAGTCTCTTTGTGCCTGAACACGTGGCTACCCTTCCCTATTTTAACAAGGAGAAAGCGATCATTGACTGGCAATGGATGGAAGTTATCGGAATTTTAATTGGAGCCTTTATCGCATCAAAACTTTCTGGAGAATTTAAAAGTCGGTTTGTTCCGCCCATGTGGGAGAGACGGTTTGGCCCCGACCGCTTTAAACGATGGTTTGTTGCCTTTCTTGGAGGAATCATCTTAATGTTTGGGGCCCGAATGGCAGATGGCTGACCCTCTGGCCATGGGATCAGCGGTTCGCTGCAACTGGCTCTCAGTGGATGGATCTCTCTTATTTTCTTTTTCATCGGAGGAATGATTATGGCTCGCCTTCTTTATGGGAAAGGAGGTGAGTAGAATGGGGACCCTTCTTTTAGGCCTTATCACAGGAATCCTTTTTGGTTTCTTTCTACAGAAAGGCCAGGCCTTAAGATATGATCGTCAACTCGGGATGCTTCGATTAAAGGACTTCACCATTCTCAAACTGATGGTCTCTGCCATTATGGTGGGAATGGTAGGGGTTTACTTCTTTGCCGATATGGGATGGGGAAAACTGAGCATCAAACCTACCGTATTGGGAGCAAATATCCTGGGTGGTCTGATCTTTGGTTTAGGTTGGGGAATGTTGGGCTACTGTCCCGGGACTGCAGTAGGAGCAACCGGCGAAGGCAGGTGGGATGCCTTCTGGGGTGGTATACTTGGTATGCTTGTTGGGGCAGGCATATTCGCCGAGGTATATACATCCATTGAGGACAGTATTCTGAAGTGGGGAAGTTTCGGAAAGATAACCATTCCACAATTAGTGGGGATCAACCATTGGATCATCATTATTGTTGTTTGGTTTGTGATGATCCTTTTACTCTGGATGATTGAAACAAAAAAGAAATAAAAAGGCTTCCTGCCCTTTCAAGGGCAGGAAGCCTCCACATTCCTGCCATAATTCTATTCAACCAGTGAGGGTGGCCAAATAGGCCGCACCTAACTTATCAATATGGGCCTTTATATTCTCAAAGGTATTTAAATGCTCTTCCTCATCTTTGAGGAGTTCTTCAAAAATCTTTTTAGAAATCTGGTCCTTCTCGGCCGCGCAGATAACAGAGGCCTCGTTATACATTTTAACAGCCTGTGCTTCAAGGCCAATGTCCGTAGTTAACATGTCCGGAATCTTCTGTCCCTTCTTAGCGACCCCATCTGGTTTTGAAGTTGGTTCTCCTTTTAGAAAAAGAATCCTTTCAGCCAATTTTTCTGCATGTTTCATTTCCTGGATAGCTATCTCCTTTATTTTGGTGGCTAATTTCCCAAAATCCTGATCCTCAAGTTCGTAGTGATGGGCCATATACTGAGCAATTGCTGATAACTCCCTTGACCTTGCCTTGTTTAATAGATCGATCACTTTCTGGCTCATACCTTCTCCTTTCTTTATATTTTTTACTAATATTATTTTTAAAAATCCCAATAGTCAAGAGAAAAATGCAAGCATCTTTTATTTCCTGATGAGTTTAACCATTGTATATGGCAAATTCCTTTCAACGCTCCCAAAAAAAATCTCTTTCTCCATTCAGTTTCAGTAGCCTAAGTTTGATAGGTAATAGGCTCAATCACCTTCTTATTCTAAATGCCAGATATCTTAGACCCCCCTCCCTCTACAACCTCCCCCCTGAATATATCAATTCCACCCCTGCCTCCTTTACGACTTTCTTACGGCAGAATTTCTGGTCAACTTTTCAATTCAATTGATTTTTTCTCCAAATTTGATAAACTTTTTCTGGGCTAATTGTTCTTCATCATAGAAATCTGATAAATTATTCATCTGGCACAAATTTTGCTCAAATAATTTAATAAGGGAGTAATCAAAATTAGTATCTTCAACCTTTGTCAATCCGTCATTGATCTGACCGTCTATCACTTTTGGGTGCTCCTTTCTGGGGTATTTTCTAACCAGGAG
>JBBIRM010000076.1:0-12541 GCA_037441765.1 Deltaproteobacteria bacterium
TCTATTTTTAATATCTCTTCTACATCAACCCTGCAATGGATCGCTGGGCAAAGGAGAGGACATTGGCAGGGAAGATCCCCATATATAGTGTCCCAACAATAGCCACAATCAGGGCAAATACCGATGCGGGTGAAAAATGGAGTCCTGTTATCTCTCGCTCCGATTCTCTAAAATACATCAGAACAGTGACCCTAAGGTAATAATAAACCGAGACAGCACTGTTGAGCACACCGATGATGACCAGCCAGTAGAATTTTGATTTCACCGCTGCACTAAAGACATAAAACTTTGCCATAAACCCGCCAAGCGGTGGAATCCCTGCCATGGAGAGAAGAAAGATGGTCATTGAGGCAGCAAGAAGTGGATACTTAAATCCGATCCCTGCATAATCGCTAATCATGGTATTCTCTTCTCCCTTCTTTCCAAGCAGAATGACCACGGTGAAGGCACCGATATTCATGAAGGCATAGGCCATAAGGTAGAAGAGGATGCCTGAAGTTCCCAAATCATTTCCTGCAACGAAGGCAACGAGAATATACCCCGCATGCGCAATGCTCGAATAGGCAAGCATCCTTTTAATATTTTCCTGGGAGATGGCGACGATGTTGCCCACGGTCATGGTCGCCACCGAAATCAGCCACATGATTGAAGTCCAATCCGGTCGAAACCCTGGCAGGGCAGAGAAGAAGACCCTTATAAATGCTGAAAATCCTGCTGCCTTCACCCCTGTTGCCATAAAGGCAGTGATCGAGGTGGGGGCACCTTCATACACATCTGGGGTCCACATATGGAAGGGGACAGAGGCGATCTTAAATCCAAATCCGATGGTCAAAAAGACAAGGCTCATCATCAGCATTGGGTTTTTCAGTAAATTCTTAGAAGTTATGTAGTCGGCTACCTCTTTTAGATGAAGAGACCCTGTAGCCCCATAAAGAAGTGCAATTCCATAAAGGAGAAAACCTGTGGCAAAGGCGCCCAGAAGAAAATACTTCATCGCAGCTTCAATCGACCTCTTATCCTCCCTCATCATTCCAGCCAGGATGTAGATTGAAATGGACATCGTCTCCAACCCAAGGAAGATGGTGATCAGATGTGTCCCCGCAGACATGAGCATCATTCCGAGGGTAGAGAAAAGTATCAGGGCATAGTATTCCCCGAACTCTATTCCCTCCCTCTGCACATAGCCCATCGATATAAGGATGGTTAAAAAGGCAATGATCAAAAATAGGACTTTGAAAAACAGGGCAAAGCCATCCGAGGTGAACATCCCCTCAAAACCAGATTTGACAGAACCCATCTGGGTAAAGGTATAAAGGAAGGAAAGGACAATTCCAATCAGACAGATAATCCCCAGGTAACTCTTTTTCTCTGCTCTGGGTCTAAAGACATCGATCAGAAGCACCAAAAACCCAAAAGCGGTGATAATGATCTCTGGAGCAATTAGGTATAGGTCAATCTCTGGTAGTTTCATTCAAAATGCCTCCTAATGAAAGGTTCCACGGACTCGAGGACTTTAGGGTTCAAGAGTTAATTTAAGTTTTTTCGACTCCCTTGGTCACTTGAATCCTTGACCCTTTAAACCCTATTTCTTGACTTCTGCTAATATCTTCGGGGAAGGTAAATCCACTTTCATCTCTATCCTTCCCTTGAAATCCTTTAAAAATTTCTCCACACTTACATCCATTTTGCTAAAGAAGAGTTTTGGATAGATCCCCATCAAAAAGATCAGGATGACCATGGGGGTAAGGGTTACGATCTCCCTTGCATTTAAGTCCTTCAGCCCTTCATTTTTGGGGTTAGTGATCTTCCCAAACATCACCCTCTGGAACATCCAGAGCATATAGCCTGCACCAAGGATCACTCCTGTAGCAGCCAGGACCCCATAAACCGCATTCGATTGAAAGGCTCCTAACAGGATCAGAAATTCCCCTACAAATCCATTTGTACTGGGTAGCCCAATCGAGGAGAGGGTTACAATCATAAAAAAGGCTGCGTAGATGGGCATTACCTTTGAAAGCCCTCCAAAGTCCGCAATCATCCTGGTATGACGTCGCTCATAAATCATCCCAACAATCAAGAATAGAGACCCTGTGCTAATTCCATGGTTGAGCATCTGATAGATCGAACCCTGTACCCCTTGCATGTTGAAGGCGAACATCCCGAGCATCACATAACCGAGGTGGCTCACGCTTGAGAAGGCCACCAGTCTTTTCAGGTCAGGTTGCATCATCGAAACCAGGGCCCCATAAATAATTCCAATGAGGGCCAAAACCGATATGAGAGGCATCAGCTCATAGGCTGCATTTGGAAAGAGAGGAATCGCAAATCGAATGAATCCATAGGTCCCCATCTTCAGCAAAACCCCAGCCAGTATGACACTTCCTGCTGTGGGCGCCTCGGTATGGGCATCAGGCAACCATGTGTGGAATGGAAACATCGGGACCTTGATGGCAAAGGCCAGGGCAAAGGCAGAAAAGAGCCAATATTGAGTTTCTATAGGAATCCCCAGTTTATAGAGTTCAAGAACATCGAAGGTGGCCTTTCCCGTTGCCTTCAGATTGATGAAGTAGAAAACTAAGATGGCAACCAGCATCAGGACACTTCCAGCCATGGTAAAAAGAAAGAATTTGATCGCTGCATAGATCCTCCTCTTTGGATCTCCCCACACCCCGATCAGAAGATACATGGGGATGAGCATCACCTCCCAGAAGACATAGAAGAGGATAAGATCAAGAGCAACCAGAGCACCTACCATTCCTGTTTCGAGGAAGAGAAAGGAGATCATATATTCCTTCACCCTGAAAGTAATTGCACTCCAGGAGCAGAGAATACAGAGAACAGTTAAGAATGTCGTGAGTAAAACGAGCAGGAGACTGATCCCATCTATTCCCAATTTGTAACTGACCCCATAGGATTGGACCCACCACCAATCCTCCACAAACTGCATCTCTGCTGTCTTTGGATTGAAGGCAAAGAAAAGGGGCAGGGAGAAGATAAATTCAACCAGAGAAAATAGAAGGGCAACCCACCGAAGGGCCTTTACGTTCTCCTTGTTAATAAAGAGTAAAACGACGGCGCCCAAAAGGGGGAAAAAGGTTATCAGTGATAAGATAGGGATTCCTAAGATTGTCATGAAAAAGACTCCTTCTTTAAGTTTGCTGAACTAAAAATCCGAATATCGAAATTTGAATTTTCATATTTTTAATAGAAGATGGCTCGGACAATATAATAACCTGCGATGATCACTGCACCCAGGACCATTGAAAAGGCATAATTCTGAACAAACCCGGTCTGAATCCTTCTCATAACTCCTGAAATCAAACCGATGAGATAGGCAATACCATTGACCGTTCCATCGATGACGAAGTCATCAAAACCTTTCCAGAGGCCTGTTCCCAACCCCTTCAGGGAGTTGACAAAAAGGACTTCATAAATCTCATCTACATAATACTTGTTAAATATCAGTGTATATAATCCCTTCCACCTCTCAGCCAATCGCTTTGGAAGTGCAGGGTTTTTGATATAGAAAAGGTAAGCGACCCCAATACCTACCAGGGCAATAATGACTGAAACAACCATCATGAGGAGTTCCAGTTGGGCTGAATGGCTTGCCCCTTCTCCTTCTCCTCCAGAAGCCCAAGCCTGAGAGAGAAGGGTTATGCCTGAATGAGCCTTGGCAGGTCCCCCCCCTCCTAAAACTGGAGCCAGAAATTCGTTGATATGATTGGCCCCTCCTAAAACATGAGGAACACCTACATAACCTCCGATGACCGAAAGAACAGCGAGGATGACGAGAGGGATGGTCATGATCTTTGGTGATTCATGGATATGGTGGGCTACATGAGGATCGACTCTCGACTCCCCAAAGAAGGTTAAAAAGAGGGCCCTGAACATATAGAAGGCGGTCATCCCTGCTGCAATTGCTGCAATGAGCCAGAGGAGAAAATGGCCGCGAGGGCTGGAAAAGGCCTGCCAGAGAATCTCATCCTTACTGAAAAAACCCGAAAGCCCAGGAATTCCTGCGATGGCAAGGGTAGCAATGAAGAAGGTCCAGAAGGTGATGGGAATCTTCGTGCGAAGTGCTCCCATCTTCCTCATATCCAATTCACCACTGAGGGCATGCATCACACTGCCTGCTCCAAGGAAGAGGAGCCCTTTAAAAAAGGCGTGGGTCATAAGATGAAAGATCCCAGCGCTGAAGGCTCCAACCCCCACTCCTAAGAACATATACCCTAACTGGCTAATCGTTGAATAGGCCAATACCTTTTTAATATCGTTCTGGCAGAACCCAATTGATGCGGTGTAGATGGCTGTGGCAACTCCCACAATCGCCACAATAGCCATGGAGATGGGTGCCATACTATATAGCACATTGCACCGGGCTATCATATAAACACCTGCGGTCACCATGGTTGCGGCGTGAATAAGGGAGCTTACCGGAGTCGGGCCTTCCATTGCATCCGGAAGCCAAACATAAAGTGGTATCTGTGCTGATTTGCCACAGGCTCCAATAAAGAGGAGGATAGTGATAAGGGTGACAGTTGTTGAGTCGAGTAGATGAGCATTTTGAAACACTTCTGTGAAATCGAGTGTCCAGATTCCTTTTTGACCGAGGCTGGTAAAAAGAAGGAACATTCCAAGGATAAAACCGAAGTCGCCAACTCGGTTTACCACAAATGCCTTCTTCCCTGCATTAGCCGCGGAGTCTTTCTCGAACCAGAACCCAATCAAGAGGTAAGAGCAGAGTCCTACCCCTTCCCACCCTACAAACATCAATAGAAAATTATTGGCAAGAACAAGGTTAAGCATCATGAAGACAAAAAGATTGAGATATGTAAAATAGCGGGGATAGCCAGGATCATCGTGCATATATCCCACAGAATAAATATGGATAAAGAAACTGACTCCAGTGACCACCAGCGCCATGAGAATAGAGAGAGGATCGATCTGGTACCCGATCACGGTATGGAAGGAACCTGAAACGACCCAGTCGAAGATCACCTTTTCAAAGAATCGTTCGGAAGGTGGCTTTGCGATGAGCGCAAGGAAGACCAGAATGGAAGTGAGAAAGGAAAGCCCCAGTGCTCCACAGGCCACCCAACTAACAAGATTCTTGCTATATCGTCTCCCAAAAAGCCCATTCAATAAAAATCCGATGGCTGGAAAGGCAGGAATTAACCAAACGTAATCAAACATGTAGAACTCCTTCTCATCATTGCGGATTTAGACTGCCCACCTAAGAATTGCTTTGGCAGGCTGGGATTGTGAATTTCAAAGTTTTGTTCTCCCTTCCACAATTGGAATCACCATTTTAAAAGGTTGACCTCATCCACATTGATGGTTTCTCTCGAGCGATAGAGCATGACAAAGATGGCCAATCCCACTGCCGCCTCAGCAGCAGCCACAGCCATAACAAAAAAGGCAAAGACCACCCCATCCATCGATTGGAGAAAGCGGGAAAAGGTGATAAAACTAAGATTGACCGCATTCAACATCAACTCAATTGACATGAAGACCACAATGGCATTGCGTCGTGTCAAGGCCCCAATGACCCCAATCGTAAAAAGTATTCCACTCAATACCAGATATACCTCAGGAGGAATAGACGGAACGGTCCACATAAATCTTCTCCTTATCTTCTCCTCTTGCTCAACACCACTGCCCCAATGATGGCTGCTACAAGGAGGATCGATACCACCTCAAACGGGAAGAGATACTTTGTAAAGAGAACTTCACCAAATGTCTTTGTGCTGGTCTTCATCTTATCCAAGTCATAAACACCCACTTTCCCAGCAGGGGATCTGGCTACCACGGAGTAGAGAATCCCGAGTAAAAAAATAAGGGCCAGGAAACTACCAATCACTTTTGAATAGACAATCTTTAGCCCCCTCCTAAGTTCTTCCTCAAGGTCGAGGAGCATGATGACAAAAACGATCAACATAACGATCGCTCCTGCATAGACAACTACCTGAATGATGGCAATGAACTGGCTGTGAAGCAATATATAAAGAACTGCTACACAGAGGAAAGTCAGGACCATAAAGAGGGCACTATGGATTGGATTCTTTCGGGTGATGACGAGAATCGAAGCAAGAATGGATAGAAATCCTGCCCCCAAAAAGATCAACCATTGAAATAGGTTTCCTATATTTTCAGCCATCTCTCATACTCCGTATGAACTTCCTGCTAAGATAAATTTGGCTTCATAGGGCAAGGGCTTCTTTAAGCAGACCTAAAGGCCTGCCCTACTTAAAATTGATAAATATAAAAAATGGTTAACTCTTTATAATATCCTTCCCCTTTCAAAGATAGAGGATTCCTTAGGGATTTAATTTCTTCTCCTCCAAAAGCCTTTCTGTTGTCATCAGATAGGCCCTTCTGTCTGCCTCCACCCATTCATAATTCTTTCCTAAGAATATCGCCTTCACCGGGCAGGCCTCCTCACAGAAGCCGCAGAAGATACAGCGTGAGGCATCCAGTTCATAGGTTAGGGGATATCGGTTCCCCTCTTCATCCTCCGCAGTCTCAATATAAATACATTGAGAAGGACAGACCGCCATGCAGAGGCCGCAGGCCACACACTTGGGTTTCCCCTTCTCATCCATTTCAAAATACTGAATTCCCCTCCACCTTTTTGCGGGGAGTAATTTCTCCTCCGGATATTGAATGGTGATGGGCCTGGAGAAGAACCTCGAGAGTGTCAGCATCAATCCTTTTAATAATGGAATGATCATCTTTTACCCCTTCAGTGAAACAACGAGTCCTGTGATCAATAAATTGACAAGGGTTAAGGGAAGCAAAACCTTCCATCCAAACTTCATAATCTGATCGTATCGGAGTCTTGGGAAGGTTCCCCTTTGCCAGATGAAGAAGAAGATAAAAACAAAAAGTTTTAAGCAAAACCATACCACCCCTGGGATGAAGCCCAGTTGAGGGAGGGGCGGCTGCCAGCCTCCCCAAAAGAGAGTCACTGCAATAGCGCCCATGGTAATCATATGAGCATATTCTGCCATGAAGAAGAGGGCAAACTTCATACTGCTATATTCAATGTTAAACCCACAAGCCAACTCAGATTCAGCCTCAGGCATATCGAATGGCGTCCGATTAATCTCTGCCAGTCCGCATATGACATAGAGGATAAAGGCAAGAGGTTGATACCAGACGTTCCAATTCCAGAAACCTCCCCCTTGAAGGCTGACGATCTCTGTCAGTCTCAAACTCTGAGAAAGGATAATGACTCCAATAATGGATAGACCGAGGGATACCTCGTAACTGATCATCTGGGCCGCTGCCCGAAGAGAACCTGTCAGGCCATACTTATTTCCAGAGGCCCACCCTCCCAAGATGATGCCATACTCTCCGAGGGTGGCAAAGGCAAAGACATATAGTAGACCGATATCCACATCGGCCAATCTGAGTTTTACCACCCAATTCGTCCCAGGGATGGTGAACTGATTTCCGAATGGGATCACCGCAAAGAGGCTTATGGCTGAAATGATTGCAATCATCGGGGCAAGAACGAAGACCGGCTTATCCGCCCTTGCAGGAATAAGGTCTTCCTTAAAGAAGGCCTTGATGCCATCTGAAAAAGGCTGAAGCAATCCAAAGGGACCACAACGATTTGGACCAAAACGAATCTGTATGTGGCCCAAGACCTTCCGTTCAAGCCATGTTAGATAGGCAACCGAGAGCATCAGACATGCAAAGACCACCACACATTTAATCACGATTTCGATGAGAAGATATAACAACTGCATTCTATTTCTCCTCTACCTCAAAAGCTCCATTCCCTCTAAAGGAGTCTACCTTTTTTCAATCCTCCCCACAAAAAGTTTATATTCAGGCTGACCTATTGGATCGCTCATAGGAATTAAAAGGTTGTTAATGGGCAGAGGGAAGAATGATTGAGCAAAATAGGCCACCCCTTTTGGAAGGTCTGGTGAGATTCGACAGACCGTTCCTACTTCATCCCTCGGAGAGAGGACCCTCACTTTATCTCCATCGGATAGCCCTAAGTTCTTAGCATCCTCCAATGAAACCTCAATACAAGTGTCACGAAACACCTTGGCCAATCCTTCTGCCCTCTTGGTCGAAGTTCCGATCCCATAGTGATAATGAAATCCTCTTGGAATGATCCAAAAAGGATACTGACTATCCGGTTTTTCAAGAGGCTCTTTAAACTCTACAGGGATAAATCTTTTTCTCATCCCGTTCAGAGGGAACCATTGGATTCCACCCTTTTCAAGATTGGGATAGGTCATCTTAGAATAGATAGGAATGAGAGAGGTCATCTCCTCCATAATATCAGCGGAGTTCTGATAATCCATAAGGTATCCCATCCGTAGGGATATATCACAGAAGATTCTCCAGTCCTCTCTGGATTCCCCTATTGGGGAGATCGCCTTCCTTACCCTTTGAACCCTTCTCTCCATATTTGTGAAGGTCCCATCCTTCTCCGCAAAACTTACTCCAGGGAGAATCACATGGGCATAACTCCCAATTTGGGTCATGAACATATCTTGGACAACTAAGAGTTCAAGTTGCTTCAGTGACTCTTTAACCCTTTGGGCATTGGGAAGGGTGAGGAGGGGGTCTTCACCAAAGATATAGAGGGCTTTGATCTTTCCTTCTGAAATCTTATCTAAGATTTGTAAATAGGTATAACCAGGAGTGCCTGGTATTTCTGCCTTCCAGATCTCCTGGAATCTCTTACGCGCCTCTCCATCCTCCACACTCTTGTACCCGGCAAGCAGTTCAGAAAATCCACCAACATCCCAGGCACCCTGGGCATTGTTTTGTGGAAGGAGTGGATAGATTCCTCCTCCTTCCCTCTCCACCTCACCTGTTAAAAGGGCAAGGTTGCAAAGGGCACAAACAACCTCCTTCCCATTGGCATGTTGAGTAATACCTGAGCCAAAAACAATGGCCCTACGGTTAGCAGACCTATAAAGATCAAACAATGTTTTTAAATCTTCGGAGGAAACCCCTGAAATCTTCTGAACCAACTCATCGGTAAATCGGTCTACGGAGGTTTTAAGGGATTCAAACCCTTCCGTCTTAGAGAGAACGTATTCATTTTTATAGGCCCTTGCTTTAATGAGATTACGAATCAGACCATTGATCAGGGCAAGGTCTGTTTTAGGGTTAGGTCTTAACCAGAGATCAGCCCACTTCTCCCAGGATGTCCTTCGAGGATCAACCAGAATGATCCTTGCTCCATTCCTTCGAATAGCCTCTCTCATCTTATTGCCAAAGATGAGATTATCATCATCCACATCCGTTCCAAAGATGATGATGAGGTCAGCCTTGGCTACCTCCTCCATGCAATGGGTCATCCCTACAGAACCTATGGAGGCCATCATTCCGTAAATGGAGGAGACGCTTGATAGACGGGCTCCGTTATCTATATGATTCGTTCCGATACAGGCCCTCATCCATTTTTGAAAGAGGTAGATCTCCTCATTGGTTGCCCTTGAAGAGGAGATACCCCCAATGCTTTCAGGCCCATGGCTCTCTCTTATCTCTTGAAGTTTATCAGCCACAAAATTGAGTGCCTCCTCCCAGGAGACTTCCGTAAAACCTTCTCCATTCCTCATCAAAGGCTTCTTAAGTCGATCGGGATGATGGAGGAAGTCATAGACGAACGTTCCCTTTACAAAGAGACGTCCTAGGTTGATCCCTGGCTCGCTTTGAGTTGTAACCTTGACCACTCTCCTCTGACCGAGGGTATTAAGTTCCAATTGACAACCACATCCACAGAATGTGCAGGTCGTCTGTACCCTTCCTAACTGCCACACCCTACCTTTAATCCGACTGAGGTTCTCCGTTAGCGCACCCACGGGACAGACATGGAGGCATTCTCCACAGGAGATACAATTCTCCTTTCGAACCGCTTTAATCTGAGAGGAGTAGCCATTGTCCACTACATCCAAAACATCCGATCCAGGAATATCAATACAGGCGTAAACGCAACGAAGGCACATCACACATCGGTCTGGCCATTGTCGAATCAGGGGGGTTCCATATTCAAAGAAGGGACGCTCAATCTTTTCTGTGAAAAATTCCTGGTGGTCAATTCCAAATTCATATGTCCGATTCTGGAGGAGACACTCCCCTCCTGCATCACAAACAGGGCAATCCAGTGGATGATTGACCAGCAATAGTCTCAAGGCCTCCTTTCTCATCCTTTCCACTCTTTCTGTTCTCGTATGAACCACCATACCCTCGAAAATAGGGGTGGCGCAGGAGGCCATTGGCATCTCTGCTCCCTCCACATCGACGAGGCAGATCCGACAGGATTTGATGAGGCTCAATTTTTCGTGATAACAGAGGGTGGGGATGTAGATCCCATTCTCTCTGGCCACCTCCAGAATCGTCTGTTCTGGTTTCCCGATCACTTCTTTCCCGTCAATCCTCAGCTTAACCATGCTTTAAAATTTCCTCCAAATCCCCTCAAACCCTCTTTTTATAAGGAGAGGGGATTAAACTGCAAAGAGCCCAATCCGGACACATCGAAGACACCGCTCCGCCTCTTTTTGGGCCTGCGGGATAGAAAACCCTTTCTCAACCTCTTCAAATGTCCACTTTCTCGTTTCTGGTGGAAGCATTTTCAACATCTCTCTCTTTGTTCCACCAGTGATCCCAACCTTCTCCTCTTTATTGTAGACCTTTATCTTCTCCATCAACGATTCTAAACGTTCCTCCTCAGACTCCTTTACCTCCATCCCTCGAAGGAAGAGGTCGATCTTTTCCGCTGCCCTCTTCCCATTGCCTGCAGCACGAACCAAAACATCTGGCCCTGTCACACAGTCCCCTGCAGAGAAAACCCCTGGACGGCTCGTTAGAAACGTACCTTCCTGAACCGCAATGGTAGATCGTTTTGTCGTCTTTATCCCATCCTTCTCATCGAGAAAGGAGAGGTCAATCGCCTGACCAATTGCAGGGATCAAGATGTCGGTCTCAATGAAGAATTCAGAACCTTTAATAGGAACAGGCCTTCGCCTTCCACTCTCATCCGGCTCGCCAAGTTCCATCCGAATGCATTCGACCCCCACAACCCTTCCTTCCTTCTCAACGATTCGAATAGGATTGCAGAGGTAATGGAATTTCACCCCTTCTTCCTCTGCATCGTGGACTTCAACAGGGTCTGCAGGCATCTCTTTCCTTGTTCGACGATAAACGAGATTCACATCAGACTTCCCAAGGCGGAAAGAAGATCGAACACAATCAATAGCCACATTTCCTCCTCCAACCACTACGACCTTCTTTCCTTCAGGGTAGGGATCTCTTCCAAGATTTATCTCCAACAGGTAATAAACTCCAGGTATAAACCCTTTATATCCTTTATCCTCACCTTCAACGCCCATCGGCGTATTGGTCTGGGCACCTACACCGATGAAGATGGCCTTATAACCCTGTTCGAATATCTGGGAAAGGGTTATGTCCTTCCCTACTTGAGTGTTATATCGAATCTCAACTCCTAAACGCTCAATAATCTCCGTTTCATACCTCACGATATTTCTTGGAAGCCTATAGTCTGGGATTCCCATGGCTGCCATCCCCCCTGGTTCTCCCAATCTCTCAAAGATAGTTACAGAATACCCTTTGAGGGCCAGATAGTAGGCGCAGCTCAGCCCCCCAGGCCCTGCCCCAATTATGGCCACCTTTTCAGAACGGGCCTTCTCTTTATGGATCGGAGGGACTCTTCTCTTTTCTATCTCATAGTCTGCCACGAATCGTTTTAACCATTTAATGGAGAGGCATTCATCCACATTTGCCCTTCGGCAGTTTGATTCACAGGGGCGGATACATACCCTGCCAAGAATTCCTGGCAGACAGGTTGCACTCCGAATGGCCTCGAGGGATTCGAGGAATCTTCCCTCTTTTATCAATTCGATATATTCATAGATGGGAAGGTGAGCAGGACAGGCACTTACACAAGGAGCTGTAACTTTTACCTTATAATCCTCTCGAGGAATCTTTCTTTTTGATTGAATGACATCAATCAATTGGCTTCTAAAATGAGAGAGGGCGTCCAGTACAGGTCTTGGTCCTGTCTGACCGAGATTGCATTTTGAACTTTTTAGGATCATCTCAGCCAGATACTCTAATTGATCCAGATCTTCCATTCTCCCCTGGCCATCGGAGATCCGGTTCAGGATACTCAACATCACCCGAGTCCCAACCCTGCAAGGAGTGCACTTCCCGCAGGACTCTTTCTGTACGGCCTCCACATATGCCCTGATTAAATCAACAATATTGACTTCAGTATCTCTAATGGCAATTCCATCCCATCCTATAAAGGCTTTGATCTTTTTATCCTTTTCAAATTCCAATGGTAGAGAAAGGTTGGCAATGGGCTGTCTTTCCGAATCGGGTTTTCCCCGATTATCCGTAACCACCCCACCCCAACTGCTAAAAAGAATGTCCGTCATAACGACCCCTCAAACTCAAGAAAATTCTAAATCCGAATTTCAAAATCCGAAACAATTTTTAAATTTAAATATCAAAACTCCAACCTTTTTTGTTTCGTACATTTAAA
>JBBIRM010000077.1:0-12526 GCA_037441765.1 Deltaproteobacteria bacterium
GTTCACGATGTTATGATATTTTTAAAGTTCACGATGTTATGATATAAACCCATTATCGATGAGCTTGGATATTATGCCCATTATATTTGAGGACTAGGGGCAGATCTTCCAGGACAATGTGGTGGCAGGAGCGATCATCGACCGAATTGTTCACCACGCAAGGACCTTCTTTATTAATGGATCCAGTTAGAGGCTCAAGAGCAAAATTGAAAAGAGAAGAAATTGAAGGGGGTCAATTTTATTTGCAAATAGGGGTTCAAATCTCTTGACAAACAACATGAAAGGGGAGAATAGAAATATTTCCCAAATTTCGTCTGCGTGGCTCAAGACTGATACATGCATAATGTTTCAATTTCGGATTTCATCGATGATAATGATTTTATCCCGTGAATCGAGTCCTTGAGAAATTCTGCCTGGATCGTGACTCAAGGCAAGATATATGGAAGTGTCAAGAAGGTCATAGACCTTTACTCACTACATGGAATGACGAATAATATGTCAATACTTAAGTGCCTTGCGAATTAATTCAAATGTTACCTTTTTGGTTAAAAGAAAGGTATCGTTGAGTCATAATTAATGTTATCCGAATTTATGCCGTTTTATATAAAACATGTAATCTCATTGGCTTCTTAGATTTGGGAATTCCATGCCATCAGGCATGGGATTCCCAAATCTGGATTGGGACAACTGATGTCAAGGAATTTTGGTTTTATACCACGTCTCTTCTTTCGTCTTTTGGCTCACTTTTGCTAAAGATAACAAGAAAGATAACAAAAGGACTTAAACTTTAAATTCACATTCCTTCCAATATTCTTCCCTAAGAACTCTTTTCAAGATTTTGCCTACCGAATTACGCGGGAAATCCGAAACAAATTCTATATACTTCGGTTTTAAATAATCAGGCAAACGGGTTGAGCAAAATTTGATGATTTCTTCTTCCGTTGCTTTTTCCCCAGGTTTTAAAATAATAAAAGCTTTTACTGCCTCTCCCCATTTTTCGTGAGGAATTCCTATCACGGCAACATCTGATACCTTAGGATGAGATAGAATAATATCTTCAATTTCACTAGGATAAATATTTTCCCCTCCAGATATGATCATGTCTGTCTTTCGGTCGATAATATATAAGTAACCTTCCTCATCGGTCTTTCCCATATCTCCAAGCGTGAACCATCCATCTCGATATGCTTCTCGTGTTTTATTCTCATCTTTATAGTAACCGCTGAAAAGAGTAAAACCTCGGATAAAAATTTCCCCCACCTGTCCTGGAGGAAGGTCATTCCCATTCTCATCCAAAACCCGAATTTCCATGTCCCATATTGGTCTCCCTACGGACCTTATTTTTTTCCTTATTTCTTCTGGGGAGATATTGGTAATAACCCTGGTTTCGGTTGCTCCATAAAATTCATGCAGGATATTCCCAAACCGTTGTATGCAGGCCTCTTTGACAGGAGTTGGTAAGGGTGAACCGCCGGAAATAAGAATTCTAAGACTAGATGTATTAAATCTTTCATTTCCAGGGAAATCAATAAGCATTTTATACATTGTTGGAACTAAAAAACCATTGGTAACCCTGTGTTTTTCCACTAATGTCAAGAATTCTTTAACTTGAAATTCTCTCATGATTACCACAGTACCTCCTATGTAAAGATGAAGACAAGCGAAATCTCTAGGAGCTGAATGCCAGAAGGGACCTGGATTTAAAGTTATATCATTTTTGTTAAATCCGTATTCTAATATTTTATATAGAAACCCGCTCACAATTGCCCGGTTACTGATTATTGCTCCTTTGGAAAGTGCGGTTGTCCCAGCAGTATACCCAATATATAATGGGTCCTCTGGTTCAATGCAAACTTGAGGTTCATAATCTCTAGATTGAGTTAATAGTATTTCGTAAGACAGAAACCCATCAGGTAGCTTCGTATCTCCTAAAACCAATATTCGTTCAGAGAATTTTTTTTTGGTTTCAAAATCCAATTCCAAAAATTTCTCCAGATATTCAGGTCCTAACACAATAGCCTTCGAGTCTGAATGTATCAAACGATAATCAATTTCAACTGGCCGGAGTCTATAGTTAATAGGTACCATCCAAATTCCCAATTTTGCAAGAGCATAATATGTCTCAATATATTCGTTGCAATTCCGAGCTAATATTGCAACTTTATCACCTTTTTTCAACCCAATAGAAGAAAATACGTTTGCTAAACGGTTTACTCTAGAATTTAATTGGCTATATGTCCAGTATTTCCCATTAAAAAAAATTGCCACTTTTTCGGGATAGTATTTAGCTATTCTTGTTAAGCTTTTTCCTAGCAACATCTTTTCCCCTCCATTCTTCAGTAATGTCAACTTTTATAAAACATATCTAACGTCGACCTTTGAAATATGAAGTCCCGCATTTAATGAAAGAAAAATGGGGTTTCGTGTAGTAATTGGGTATTATTTTAGTTCACTTTTGTCCAAAATAGTTTTTTGAAAAAAAAGAGGCCTTTACTTTAATTTGTGGTAAATTAAGTTTCCAAACCAATCCCACATTTAAAGGAGGGCCACTTATGAATCGATTTAGTAGCATATTTACCCAACTGTTGCAATTGTTTCCTCGTGTGGAGTTTTAGCATTTGGTTACCATCACTCAGGCAGAACGTTATGCTAAAGGATACCCTTGCTGGAACCAATTTGTCTCCATGCTCTTCTGCCAATTGGGCCGAGCCCATTCCCTTCGGGAGATTACTGGAGGCCTTCGAAGCTGTGAGGGGAAGTTGAAATATCTGTGTATTACCGCTCCAAGCCATTCCACCCTGCCTAATGCCAATGAGCACCGTCCATGGGAGCTCTATGAACAAGTCTTCCTCCATCTCTTTGAGCGATGCTGTGTTCAGGTGACCGGGAAGAAAAAATTTTGGTTTAAGAACAAATTGACCAGCATGGACTCGACCACTATCGATTTGTGCCTGGGAATGTTTGATTGGGCCAAATTCAAACAGACCAAAGGAGCCATCAAACTCCATCTTCTTCAGGATCATGATGGCTACCTCCCTTCCTCTGCCACTATCACAGAAGGCAAAGTTTCATATGTTAGGGTGGCTCATCAGTTTCATTTCGATCCCGGGACCATCGTGGTCGATGATCGGGCTTATAACGATTATGCCTTGTTTGGTCGATGGACCGCCGAAGGCCTCTACGTTGTCACCCGGATGAAAGAGAACGCCCTATATGAAGTCTTCGGAGAGAAGGAGGTTCCTCAAAACCGAAATATCCTTAAGGACGAACTCATCGAGTTCAAAGACCTCAAAGCCCGGAAGAACCGTCCCTATCCTTTGAGACGAATCGAGGTCTTTGATCCAGACAAAAGAGAGATCCTGGTCTTCTTGGCTAAAAACCTCAAATTGGGGGACACAACCATTGCTGCCATCTACAAAAATCGTTGGCAAATAGAAATCTTCTTCAAAGCCCTGAAGCAGAACATTAAGATCAAGATTTTTGTTGGGAGCAGTCCCAATGCCGTCAAAATCCAGATCATTCAACTTCGTTCCCAATTTGATTGTCCCCCTTTCCAATCTCGTGGCCTTATTATAAAAGAACCTCTTTACTCACCGAGATCTTTGGGCCTGGCTCAATAAACTTTATAATACGCTACCGATTCCTTATGAACCTGAACAATTGAAATTCTGTTTCAGTTAATTCGGACAGCATCTTTTATAGGAGAAACCTGGATTTCAAAAGGCAAAAACCTTTTCCAAAATGCCGATGATTTCAAGAGGTGATTATAAATCCCTCAGTTATTTTGGACTGCAATGATTCAATATATATGGAATCTATTATATTCGTAAATCTTCTAATTTAGCCTTTAATCAAGTTTGATCCCAAGATCTTTGATTAATTTACTAATTTTAGCATATTCAGATCTTACATAGGCATCAAATTCGTGAACCCCCATTCTACCTGGCTCTGCTCCAAATTCATTAAATCTTTTAATAATATCAGGTGTATGTAATACCTTTACAAATTCAAAATTCAATTTTGAAATAATATCTTTTTCCATATTGGGAGGACCGTATAGACCGAACCAAGAGACGTTTTCATAACCTGGCAGACCAGACTCGGAAATTGTAGGGATTTGAGAGGCTACCTGACTCCGTTTAGCACTAGTAACCCCTAATGCTTTTAATCTACCAACTTTCAAGTGAGGCAACGATACATCAATTGTATTAAACATTAGTGGAACATGACCAGCAAGAAGGTCATTGAAAGCTGGTGCCTGCCCTTTATAAGGTATATGGACAATGTCTATTTTAGCCATAATTTTGAACATTTCCCCACATAAATGATTTGCTCCCCCAATCCCTGTTGAAGCATAATTTATTTGTCCAGGTTTGGACTTTGCAAGGGCAATCAATTCTTCCACTGAATTTGGGGGAAATGTTGGATGAGCAAGAAGAACGTTAGGAATTATCGCTATCAAGGCAATGTTTGTGATGTCCTTTAATATATCGAATGGTACTTTTTTATAAAGGGCAGGATTGGCTACATGATGGGTTGCTGTAATCATTAAAGTATAACCATCTGGTGGAGACTTTACTAAAATCTCTGTACCAATGATACCGCTCGCTCCGGGGCGATTCTCCACTAAGACATGTTGACCTAGATTTTCAGTAAGTTTCGAAGATAAAATACGGGCAAGGATATCTGTTGTCCCACCAGCAGGGAAGGGAACGATAATCTTGATTGGTCTAGATGGAAAACTCTGAGCATATATACTACCCACTATAATACATAGCCCCGTTGCAATAATCCATAAAATAATTATAAAAGATATCTTTTTCATAAATTCCTCCTTTCATAATGATTACAATATGTGATCTAGGTTAAAGGTTAATCTTAGTAGATACTCTAGCCCTCGTTTAACATCGAGGGAACATTTAATCTTACGGACTATATAGGATTAGATTTCTACAGGGAGGAGATCTGCTTAAAAATATAATCCAAAAGAAAGGGGAAGCAACCATATTTTACCTCTGCATTGATATCTTAAAAATCTTCTCACTATCTTATCCTCATCGAAGAAGGAAAAGAAAAATCCTTCCAGTTTTACAATACCCATGAGGTCTTCTAAAACCCTCTGGACCGTCTCAAAGCTATTTCGGGGGAAGCGGTCGCATAATAAGATCGAGTTGTGGATAAATGTAAAGAAGATATTTGTGGGATACCTATCAACGGCCTCAAAAATGGAAGCGTATTTTTAGCATCCCATTCGAGGTGCAATATATAACCCATTTTGTTAAACATTTTTTGCTCACCTTAATAAATTAAGGGGATAGAATATTATTCTTTAAAAACTTTCTCTCTTTTACCCCTAATACTAGGAATTATAATCAGCAATAATAATAATGCTGCAATTATTAACATACTTAAACTTATAGGGCGGTTCAAAAAAATGAAAGGATTTCCACGAGAATATAGCATGGCTCTCCGAAAGTTTTCTTCCATGAGTGGTCCTAGAATAAACCCTAGTAATAAAGGTGCTGGTTCACACCCGGTTTTTAAAAAAATGTAGCCCAGTAGCCCAAAAACGATAGTTAATATAATATCAAATATACTATTATTGATGCTGTAAATACCTATGCAACAGAAGAGTAATATTGAAGGGTATAAAAATCTATAAGGAACTTTCAGTAATTGGACCCAAATACGAATTAATGGTAAATTTAATATCACCAACATTAAATTTCCTATCCACATACTTGCAACCAAACCCCAGAAAAGTTGAGGGCATTCGTTTATAACATTAGGGCCTGGAATAATACCGTGAATCATCATAGCTCCAAACATTAAAGCAATTACAGCATTAGGGGGAATTCCAAGAGTGAGTAAGGGAATAAAAGACATTTGAGCCCCTGCGTTATTGGCAGACTCAGGTCCAGCAACTCCCTCTATCGCACCTTTCCCAAAACGTTCTGGATTTTTAGAAAGTTTTTTTTCCACAGTATAAGATGTAAATGAACTCAATATAGCACCACCTCCAGGAAGAATACCCAACATAGAACCAATTAAAGATCCCCTAATAATAGGTTTCCAAGAAACTTTTATATCAAACCAAGTTGGCATTATACTTTTAATTTTCGAAACAAATATTTCTCTCTTACTTTTCCCTTCAAGATTACGAATGATTTCTGAAAAGCCAAAAAGTCCCATAGCAAGGGGAGCAAATTCTATTCCGTCAGAAAGTTCGGAAATTTGAAAGGTAAAACGGTGAATACCAGAAATTACATCTGTCCCTACAAGCCCCAAAAGGAGTCCAATAAAAATCATAGCAATAGCCTTAAAAACAGATCCATGAGCCAAAATAACTGCCGATATTAATCCAAGAATCATCAAGGAAAAATATTCTGCTGCACTAAATCTGAAGGCAAGCTCCGCTAATGGAGGGGCAAAAAAAGCTATAAGTAAGATCGTTAAGCATCCAGCAGTAAAAGAACCGATAGCTGCAATTCCTAATGCAGACCCTGCTCGGCCTTGAAGAGTCATGGCGTAGCCATCCAGACATGTGACTACAGATGAGGCTTCACCAGGCATATTGACAAGTATAGAGGTAGTTGACCCACCATATTGAGCGCCGTAATAAATTCCAGCTAACATTATCAAAGCTGAGATAGAAGGCAATTTGAATGTAAAGGGGAGTAGCATGGCTATTGTAGCCACTGGTCCTATTCCCGGCAATACTCCAATCAGAGTCCCTATGGACACGCCCAAAAAGCAATAAAGTAAATTTAAAGGTGTTAAGGCAACACCAAATCCAATGGAAATGTTTTGAAGCATATCTATCATATAGGCCACACTTTTAAAGATAAACCTAGAAAATAAATAAAAAGTATGTAAGAAAAAATAACTAAAAAAAGATAAAGGATTAACACTTCCCTCCAACTAAAATCCCATCCAGCTAGACGGCTAAATATAATCATGACCAAAGTTGCTAAAACTATGCCGAGTGGTCTAATCAAAAAAGCAAACCCCAATATTGCTATAATGTTAAGTAGAAGTGGGCGAAAAGCAAATGAAGAAATTAAATCTTCTTTTAGCCAGAAGGATCGGAGAAAAGTGAATAATCCTAATATAATTAAAATTGTACTAAGAATCGTTGGAAAATAACCAGGTCCCATACGTATGATCGTACCTCTTGGATAATCTTGATTAATCCAGAACGCCATGATACCAAAAAAGATGAAAATTAAACCAGCAAAGAAATCTTTTTTTTTATAGACCTTCGTTTTCATTTGAAAATGCCTGTTTTTTTACAGAAATGTTAGATTAATGTTAAATTAATGTCCCACCTTTTAAACGGTGATGGATAATATTATAAAATTACAGTGTATAAGTTGGTTACTCTTTAAAAATTGGAAATTCAGCCATGGCTTCTCCAGTGCCTACTACTTGTTTTTCTTGGTTTTTTACTTCAATTTTAATAAGAACCCATTGGCTTTTCCTTGTCTTCTTTTTATCAAATACTTTCCCTTGAATTGTAATCCGATCGCCAGGATATATTGGATTGATCCAATTTGTTTCCAATCGCCGATGAATTCCACCTCGTGGCAATAGCCAGTCAGTCATTATCCGTGTAATTAGGGAAAAAGTTAACATACCATGCGATATGATACCTTTGAACTTAGTTTTACCAAAACTTGTTTCCTTCATAAATCGATCATCCCAATGTAGTGGATTAAAATCCAGCGATGCCTCTGCAAAATTTTGGATTATTTCTCTTGTAATTTCTATAGAGAAACCATCAATAATTTCTCCAATTTTTATATCTTCATAATTAGAAAAATTCATGATTTCCTCCTTATCTTGGCCTTATAGTCCACCCACGTCCAGAACAGATGACTTCATTTTTTTGATTATAAAAGACATATTCATGAATAATAAAAAGGCGACCTTTTTTAATAAATCGGTCTAACGCCTTGCACACCACTTGAATTTGGTCCCCAGGCCGGGCTGGAATATTATAAAACCAGCATTGTCCAGCATTAATTGTTCCTGGCTACCGCATCCAATCTTCATGTGTTGTACTGGCGAACATAAGAAAGACATGAATGTAGGGAGGAGCAATGAGCCCACCAAAGGAAGATTTTTTAGCATACTCCTCATCAAAATATAAAGGATTTAAATCTCCTATAGCCTTTGCAAGTTTCTGAATCATTTCTTTGGTCAAAACAACTGGAATAGTTGGCCGAATTTCTCCTGGAATAATTTCATCCCAAGTCTTCCGCTTTTCCCATCCTTTCCAAAAATCTTTTTCGTAATTTTCCAATTTAAATTCCTCCATAAACTCCTCCTTAATTTTGATCAAATCATGATCTTTTCAAATTGGGAGACTCCTCTTGAATTACTATTCCCTTTTTTATTAAAGAATCAATTTCGGATTCGTTATAGCCAATTTCTTTAAGGATCTCCTTACTGTGTTGTCCTAATAATGGTGCATGGGTTCGAATTTTTCCAGGGGTATTCTTAAGTCGAATTGGAATGCCAATCATCTTCTGTCGTCCAATGGTAGGATGTGGAATTTCATGAAACATTTGATTATGTAAAACTTGGGGGTCATGAAAAACCTCATCGTAATTGTAAATATATCCACAAGGAATGCCCGCCACTTTCATTTTCTCAATCCAGTAAGACGATGGCTTTTCTTTTAAAACTTTGCTCACTAATTTATTAATTACTTGGAAATTTTGTACTCTTAAAGAATTAGTTTGAAAACGAGGATCTTTCATCGCGCTTTTAAGTCCTAAGATCTCGCAAAGTTTTAACCAATGTTTATTGTTTATTATGCAAATATTAATAGGGCGGTCTGCTGTCTCGTACGAATCAGTTGGTGCTGAAAATAAGGAACCGTTTCCACGCTTTGGTGGTTGTTGCCCAGTAGCAAAATAATAATTAATCATAGGTGCTTGGCTGGCGATTAAACAATCTAATAGAGAAACCTCCAAAAATTGACCTTTTTTGGTAAGAAAGCGATTATATAAGGCGACCATAATACCAAACGCAGCCTGCATACCCGCAATTATATCTCCAATTCGTTCTCCCACCTTCAAAGGGGGACTGTCTATTTGACCAGTGATCTGCATCAAACCTGACATACCTTGAAAAATATTATCTAACCCAGGAAGATTACGATATGGTCCATCTTGCCCAAAGGCGGAAATAGAGCAATATATGATTCTGGGGTTTCTTTTAGAAATAACCTCGTATCCGATACCCAACTTATCTTTTATGTCTGGACGAAAATTTTCTATAAAGACATCAGATCGGTCCGCCATTTTAAGAATTACTTCAAGGCCTTCCTTATGAGTTATATCCACGCAGATATCAAGTTTATTTCTATTGACACTCAAATAATACGCTGCTTCCTTCTCAATAAATGGGGGACCTAACTCTCTACTTTCATCTCCTGAAGGTGGTTCGACTTTCCATACCTTTGCCCCCATATCAGCCAGCATCATGCTACAATAAGGACCAGAAAGAACCCGTGAGAGATCTAGAACTACAACAGAATTTAAAGGTAAATAATTTTCTTTTTCTTGATACATATTTTATTCCTTAGTGAAAATAAGAACCCTTTATCATAAATATGGCCTATTGTTACCAATTATATTCTTCTCTTTCTATAATTGTTGCAACTCCTTGTCCTCCGCCACAGCATGCAGTTGCACATCCAAAACGTGCCTCTTTTTCATTTAAAATTCTTGCCAGCGTTCCCACCAATCTACATCCAGTTGCTCCAAGGGGATGGCCAATTGCCAATCCCCCACCTTTTATATTAACTCTTTCCGGATCGATTCCCAGTTCTTTAATACAATTTAAAACGACAATAGAAAAGGCCTCATTTATCTCCCAATAATCAATATCTCCAACCGAGAGGCCAGCACTTTTTAGGGCTTTTTGGGTTGCAGGAATTGGGCCCATTCCCATAAGAGAAGGGTCTACTCCAGCAAATCCGATAGATCGAATAGTTGCTAAAGGTTTAATACCTCTTTTTTTCGCTATATCTTTCCCCATTAAAAGGATTGCGGACGCTCCAGTATTTAAAGGAGATGAATTTCCTGCAGTTATAACACCATTTTCTTTAAATGCTGGCTTTAATTCAGATATTGAATTAATATCAACATTTTCCCTTCCAGATTGATCCTTAATCACTGTCATTAACGATCCATCACCTTGCTCAGCCTGAATTGGAAGAATCTCTCCATCAAAAAATCCCTCTTTTTGAGCTTTTACAGTTAATTCATGAGATCTTATAGCCCATAAATCTAAATCTCTTTTTGTGAAGTTCGTTAAATAAAATAACTTCTCGGCTGTCAACCCCATATTCATAGAATTCCTAATGTCCCAGTGAAAATACTCCTCACATTCCAAAAGTTTCTCGTTAATTTTAACATGTCCATCTTTAAGCCATGATTGGCCTCGAGGTACACGGGTCATATGTTCCATTCCTGAAGCGATTACTATATCTGCGTATCCTAGCATTATCTCCATTGCACCTATATGAATTGCAGCCATAGAGGAGCCACATTGTTGGTCTACAAATTTCGCGGCAACTTTTTCGGAAAAGTTTGCGAGGAAAATTGGAAGTCTTCCTCCATATGTCCAGTTTTCACTAACTCCATTAGCAACCCCGATTATAAAATCATTTACTTCATCTGACATTACCCCTACTCTTTTAATAAGCTCTGAAAGAAGTTTAGCCAATAAATCATCTCCCCTTAATTTGTGAAACCAATCACGAGATGGTTCATTTGGCCTCGCACGGGACTGAGCAGTTCTTAAATAACCAGTTAAAACAGCTTCCCTCATAACAAACCTCCTTGACCCTTTAACATACTTATTAATTTAGGAAGTTCCATAAATAATATTCCTTGGCCTAAAAGGCAATATTTTATCTCTAACACGCCGGGCTTCGTGGGACATCCTCTGTGTTTAGATCCAAGTGCAATTCATTTCTAGATTTAAAAGCTTGACTTTTAGGTAAATTATATAAAAATTATTCACTTTTTCTTATTTCTCCTATTTCTATTATTCCTATTATCTTCCAATTTAATATTTATATTAAACCCTGTATCTTTTGAAGGGAGAAGTATCCCATTAAAAATTATTCTAATAATCTCATCTACTGTTAAAAGAAGATCTTTCGGTACACCCAATAAATATTTCCTTATGGCCAAATGTTCAATAGTTCCATAAATCATAGCCCGTACTAAATATGGACTTATATCTTTTTTAAAATCTCGATTTCTTATCCCCTCTTCCAACACTTGAATTATAACTCTTGCAGAAGTCTGGACGATTTTATAAGCTGGAGATTTTAGAAAATTCCGATTGGTTTTAAGTATTAGCAATATCACTTTAGCATAATCTGGATTTTTCTCATATAGTCTTGCATGTCTGTGAATTAACAACTTTAATTTATTAACCGCCCCTTCCATATATTCGAGGAGCTCTTCATTCTTTTTAAGATGGTCTATTGTTTTTTCTTTAGGAATAGCAAATAGTAATTCCTCTTTTGAACCAAAATATTCATATATAGTTGCTTCTGAAACGTTAGCTTTTTTTGCTATCTCTGAAATAGTAGTTTCAATAAAGCCTTTTTCTGCAAAGACCTTTTCTGCTGCCTCCAAAATTTTCAACATCCTATTTGGATTTCTATTTCGTTTTACCGCTAAAATCGACTTGGACAAGTTCTCTTCTCCTTGTAAAATTGATGAGCATAATTTTCACTTCTGATTTTTATAAATATAGATAATAAATTAATTGTCAGGATGCCTCACAATCAACTGTTATTTTTTAATGAAGGGGAGATTTTTCTTTATTACAGTTTATCTAAGCATCCTTTCGAGCTCTTTACTGCCTGTACCGAGAGAATTTCTCCTCTCTCATAAAAAATACCAATCCTCCTTCCAATGTTTGATAATCTGGGCCACTTCAAACGATGTGCCCCGAATCCTCTGCAACCACTAAGAGACTCGAATCAAGGTCCCAAAGAACAACTTCAAACAACTCATCCAACTCATCTCTTCAAAAAAAAACTAGAATGGTTTTTGCCCTCCCCTAAAAAGACTTCATGGCCGAAGGAAAAATCAAAGTTAATTCTCCAATCCTTCTTGCTCTCATATTTCCCGCCTTGTAGATAGGAGCTTCAAATATAGAACGAAAATAGACCTTGTACCTGGGATCGCTGATAGAAGCTCGGCTATGATGTAACAGATCTTTTGAACCAACCAGTAAGGTCTTACACTCTTTTCAAAAGGGCTCCATCATCTTACTGAACACAAAATGATACCTAAATTGAGCGATTTTTTATTGTAATGCCAACTTTTTTGTGTAAAATTTTTTTCGGCCAACTTCTGAAAGAATGGGAGACTATGGCGCACTTGGACTCACTTCGTTCGCGCTACGCTCCCAATAGGGTTTGACCTCCAATGTAATTCCATCTTCAAACAGATAAAAGCCAAAAGATTATAACAAGCCTGCTCCCCTG
>JBBIRM010000078.1:0-12417 GCA_037441765.1 Deltaproteobacteria bacterium
AGAAACCAGACTTAAATTCAGTCCCTACATTAAGGATGTATGGGCCATTGGAGACAACCGACCCTATGTGACCACAGTCGTCTGCATTGACTATGGGGTAGTGGGAAAGTGGGCAGAGGACCGCAACATCGCCTATACCAGTTACCCTGAACTCTCTCAAATCCCAGAGGTCTACGAACTTATAAAGAAAGAGATAATAAAAATCAACCGAGATCTACCCCCTGTGGCTCGGGTTAAAAAATTTGTCAATCTCTATAAGGAGTTTGATGCAGATGATGACGAACTTACTCGAACTCGAAAATTACGAAGGGCCTTTGTTGAGGAACGGTATAAAGATATTGTCAAAGGCCTCTATTCTGACACAGAGAACGTTCATATGGATACTACGATAACCTATGAAGATGGTAGGGTGGTCCATATCAAAACAGACCTGAGGGTTATGGAAGTTCCATTATAAAACCCTATAACTACTGGGAGATTAAAGCGTGCCATTGTTATTTTATATTGTTATTTTTCCAATAGTTCTTTGAGAGGAGGTATCATGGAACTTTTTTTACAACTTTTTATAACAGGAATTTTGGTAGGAAGTATCTATGCATTGGTTGCCCTTGGTTGGACACTTATATATAAATGTTCAGGGGTCCTCAACTTGGCAATGGGTGAATTAACATTAATCGGAGCCTATGTCTGTCTCACCCTTTATCACTTGGGCATCCCTTTTATTCTGGCTCTGTTGATTACCCTTGTAATTGGATTTGCTCTTGGCATACTGACCGAGGTCTTCTTCTTAAGACCTATGGTTGGAGAACCTGTTCTAAGTGTCATCATGGTGACAGTTGGACTTTCATTCTTTTTTAAAGGTATGGTGGAGTTAGTCTGGGGAACTGATACGGTGGTGTTTACCCCACCAGTATTTCCAATCAAACCTATCTTTTTAGGGAAAATCGTCATAGGTCAGGTCTATCTATGGGCCTTTATCGCCTCAATCATTCTTCTCTTAGCATTTGTATCTTTTTTCAAATATACCAAATGGGGTCTCTCCATGCAGGCCACTGCAGACGATGAGATGGCCGCCCTATCCTTAGGGGTTAATGCAAAGGTGGTTTATGCCCTTGCCTGGGCAATCGCCTTCATGGCTGCAGGAGTAGGAGGAACTTTACTTGGGAATATCAATGGTCTCAATATTTCTGTGGGTTACTTGGGTCTATTGGTACTCCCTGCTGTTGTTCTGGGAGGCTTAAACTCTGTTCCTGGAGCTATTGTGGGAGGGCTTATTATCGGTGTCCTTCAAAACTTGGCTGATGGGTATATCAGCCCTTTCACCCCTGGAGGAGTCAAAGATGTTTTTCCCTTTGGAGTAATGGTAATCGTATTGCTTTTTAAACCTTACGGACTCTGGGGCTGGATTAGAATCGAACGAGTCTAAAATAAAAGGTTAAGGCTAATGGCTTGAGGAGGTTTTAGATGGGTTATCGACCTTGTGGTATTTATCATCAATATTATCGTCAGGATCATGCCTGGTGGCAAACTAAATTCGTCTGGGGTAAGATGATCCTTCTCTTTGTTACCATTTTTTATTTCTTTCCTAAATTTGCTGGGCTTTATATGGTATCGGTTTTTAATATCGTTGGGTATACTATCCTTGCAGCAATGGGTGTCCAACTTCTCATAGGGTATTGTGGGCAGATTACATTAGGGCATGCTGCATTTATCGCTGTTGGGGCGTATACCACCTCGATTCTTATGCTCCAGTTAAAATGGCCTGCCTTTTTCATTCAATGGGGATTAGTCTACCCTATCAGCATGATTATAGGCGGTATAGTAGCGGGGTTATGGTCGGTCCTTTTCGGACTTCCATCGGCAAAAGTAAAAGGATTTTACCTCATTATGACTACCATGGCGGCCCAATTCATTACGGTGGACTTCATTATAACCCAATATATAAGTCAGGTTGGAGGAAGAGGCTCTTATTTTTCCATTCCTCCTGGAACTATCAAAATCGGACCCTGGTCGATTGATAATGATATAAAATATTACTATTTAGCAGCTATCCTTGTTGTGCTTTTAACCATCGTAATGGCTAATCTCCTACGATCAAAAATTGGCCGTGCATGGATAGCCATACGAGACAATGACATTGCCGCAGAGGCCCTCGGTGTAAACATTGTTGCATATAAACTCCTTGCCTTCTTTGTAGCAGGATTTTTTGGAGGCATTGCTGGAGCTTACTGGATTACAAATCTCTTTTTTGTTAGTCCGGAACATTTTCTATTTCCCTGGTCACTCTGGTTGGTAGGTGTTATTCTAATAGGAGGTGTTGGAAGCCTTTATGGGACTATATTTGGAGCCCTATTTATGACTCTTATTCCTGAGGCTCTGAAGGCTTTGATCCTTTTCTTAACCGGTAGCGAATTCATCCTGGGCATAATGCCTTTTTTGCCACTTCTGCTTGAGAAGTTCCTTTACGTAAAAGAGGCCACTTTTGGTCTGGCCATTGCTTTGTTTTTAATCTATGAACCTAATGGCTTATCGTACCGATGGTGGCAGATAAAGAATTATTTTAACCTTTGGCCATTTTCATATTAAACCAATTGGTTCCCTCCCCTTGATGGGGGATGGTAAGGGTGGGGTAAAAAATTTCCCCCATCCCTTCTATCTCCTCCCCAAGGAGGAGAGATTTGTGCTGAAGGGGGTGATGCTCGTCAAAGGGTGATGGAAAGAAAAATTTTTATAGGACTAAATTGGAAAATAAACAGGAGGTGAAAAATGATGAAAAAGAGAATCGGTCTGATCATGGTTGGGATTTTAATCCTGGGTCTCTGGGTTACCTTGGGTTTTTCCCAGGAAGTTAGGATTGGTGCCCTTCAGGATACTACAGGACCAACTTCGGATGTTGGAAAGAATGAAGCTGCTGGGGTTCGAGAGGCATTCCAATATTATAATGATACTGGAGGGATTAACGGAAAGAAAATTAGATATTTTCAATACGACTATGGGTATCGCGTTCCAGAGGCAATCACTACTTATAAAAGATTTCGTGATTTTGACAAGGTAGTGATGGTACTTGGCTGGGGAACAGGTGATACTGAGGCTCTTTCTCCAACGGTTACCGCTGACAAAATGCCTTATCTCTCCAGTTCATTTTCAAACCACCTCTGTGATCCAAAAAAGACCCCTTATAACTTTGTTTACGGAACAGACTATTCAGCCAATGCACGGGGATGTATCACCTATTGGTTTGAAGAGGTTTGGAAAAAGGACCCCAAATGGAAGGCAGAAAGGGAGAAAGGTTTCAAACCCAGGTTTATATGTTTCTATTCTTGGCCCACTCCATATTCAAGTGCCCCAATTAAGGCCATAAAGGATCAGGCAGCTCTTTTGGGTTTTGAGATCGGTCCTGATCAGGATGTGCCCTTAACGGCACTGGATACGAAGAGCCAGGTCCTAAAAGCCAAAGAATTCAAACCCCATCTTGTATGGCATGGAAATACAACGATGTCTGTCTCAACAGCATTAAAAGATGCTTATGCCCTTGGATTGGGTGCCGATCATATTGTAAACAACTGGGGTTTTGATGAAGATCTTGCAAAATTGGCTGGGCCTGCTGCTGAAGGAGTAATTGGTGCTGCTGTATGTAATTTCTTTGTAGAAGATTTTCCTGCAAAGAAAAAGATATTGGACTATATCAAGAAAGTTAACCCTGGATTTCCTGCCGAGGCAAGACAAATTAGAACTGTGCAGGGTTGGATGAAGGTTGCCATGGCAGTAGAGGTATTAAGAAGGGCTGATAAGGCAGGTAAACTCAACGGCCCAGGGATTAAAGAGACATTTGAATCTCTCAGGGAGTGGCCTGGGCTTAAAGAATTTGGTGGACAATTGGTAACCATTACACCTACAGACCATCGATACAGTTCGGTCATAGGGATAGGCAGGATCATAAAGGGGAAACCTGTTACAGTTGCTCATGTGGATTTGAAAGCAAAATTCCCTGACAAATGGGCAGGTTGGCTTGGTTGGTAACCCCGTCAGATTAAAGGAGAGAGAATTGGAACAAAAAAATTCTGAAATCATATTGAAGCTCAACAATATTGAGGTCATGTATCATGAGGTGATCCTGGTACTCAAGGGTGTCTCCATCGATGTGCCTCATGGAGGAATCGTAGCCCTCCTCGGGGCGAACGGAGCAGGTAAATCGACGACCCTGAAGTCCATCTCTGGCCTTCTAAAGCATGAGGATGGGGAAGTGACGGATGGGAGCATTGAGTTCATGGGAGAGAGAATACATCATCTTTCTGCTGAAGAGATTGCAAAGAGGGGAATCTTCCAGATCATCGAAGGAAGAAGAGTCTTTGAACATCTCACCGTTGAGGAAAACCTCCGGGTGGGAGCCCATCTAAGAGGAAATGGTTCAGCCATTAAAGAGAGGCTCGAAATGGTCTATCACTATTTTCCAAGGTTGATCGAACGTCGAAATGTCCTTGCTGGTTTTGTTAGTGGAGGAGAACAGCAGATGACCGTCATCGGTCGGGCTTTGATGGCTCAACCCAAATTGATGCTTCTTGATGAACCCTCTATGGGACTGGCTCCTCTTCTCATCAAGGAAATCTTTGAGATCATCAGCAAATTGAACAAGGAAGAAAGGATTCCACTTCTCCTTGTCGAGCAGAACGTAAAATTGGCACTTACTGTAGCACCCTATGCCTATGTGCTTGAGAATGGAAGGTTGGTCATGCATGATACTTCAGAGAAGTTGAAGGAGAATCCTGATATTCGGGACTTCTACCTTGGGCTCTCTGACCTTGGTGAACGAAAGAGCTTCAGACAGGTTAAACATTATAAACGTAGAAAAAGGTGGCTCACCTGAGTTTAAATTTGAAGCACGAAATTCGAAATTCGAAACAAATTCGAATGACCAAAATAAAAAACTTTATGTTTTAAAATTTTGAATTTAAAATTTGGATATTGTTTCGGATTTCGAAATTAATTTTTTAAACAAAAGGAGGTTTCTTATGCGTAGACTATTTATTTCACTAATACTGATATCGTTTGCGATTTGGGGAGTGACTGCTTGCAAACCTGGCCTCCTCCCAACAGAAGGGGCAGGGAAACCAAAAGTAACATTGGAACGCGTTGAGGTACAGAGTTACTTCCCATGGGCAGATCTACCCGCTCGCACCCCAATGGTTTTAGGATTCATCTTTAACATCGAAAATCCAAGTGGATATAATATTAAATTAGAAAATTTCAAATTTGCAATTTCTTTTGAGGCTGCCCCAGGAACGGATATCGAAATTGCGATTCCAACCTATTATGACCAAATTTATTTTCCTCCCAAAACAAAGAGCCAATATCGGGCAGTAAGTGTTTTGGATTCAATGACAATGAATTTAACTTTACTGGTTGCCCAAGCACCAAAAATTAAGGCCTTGAATGTGAAGCCTGCGGATCTAATTAAGAGATGGTATGCAGAAGTGGGTGATTTTAAATTTGGAATTAAAGTGAAAGAAGGGCAGGCTACCTTTTCCACCGATAAGGGAGACGTGATTGTCCCCTTCGAAGGAACCTTCCCTAAGAAGTAATAGCCAGAAGGCTTGGGGGCCTTGAAGCACTTCCTGAGGGGGTCTGGCCCCCAAGCCAACCAAAAATTAAGTCAATACCCAATGGTCAATTCTCAATAACAAATAACTAATATCTTATGCAAAATAAGAAATGTAAAAAATCTTTTCCCTTTTACTAATTGAAATTCGCTCTCTTTTCTTTGTCAATGGAGGGTTTATATAATGCCAAAACAAGATCCAATGGATAGAACTTCAGGCTTTCTTAAAAAGAACCTTGAGACCATGCCACCCAAAAGGCGTCTTGAATATCTTAATCAAAAACTCCGGGGAATCATTCAATATGCATATAAAAATTCGGTCGCCTTTAAAAATAAGATGGACTCTGTTGGGTTGAAGCCCAAGGATATTCAAACCATCAAGGATCTCGAAAAAATCCCTGTAACCAAAAAGGCAGACTTAGTTGAACTTCAGAAGAAAAAACCACCTTTTGGTGGATTTGAGGGGGTTCCTATCTCTGAAATGAGAAGGATCTATGTATCTCCAGGGCCCATCTATGAACCTGGTGAAGAGGAATATACCGAATTGGGTTGGGCACAGGGGATGTATGCGGGAGGATTTCGGCCAGGCGATGTGGTCATCAATACGTTCAGTTATCATATGGTTCCTTTTGCATTACATATGGTAGATAATTCCCTTCATCGGATTGGATGCGTTGTCATTCCGACTGGCATTGGAAATACAGAACAGCAGGTCAATATCCTAAAGACCTTTAAGGCTACAGGATTCTGCGGAACCCCAAGTTTTCTTCTAAATATTGCAGAAAAGGCAGAGGAGATGGGGTTGGACTTAAAAAAAGATTTAAACTTAAAAGTGGGCTTTGTGGCTGCAGAAATGCTTTCAGAGTCTCTCCGATCGACCCTTGAGGAAAAGTTTGGGATGATCATCCGACAGACCTACGGGACAGCGGATATTGGCTGTCTTGGTTATGAATGTTTAAAGAAGAACGGGATGCATATCCCCGATGATAAAATTGTAGAAATTGTTGATCCTCAAACTGGCAAATCCTTAGGTCCTGGAAAAACAGGAGAGATTGTAGCCACGACCTTCAATAAAACCTACCCCCTTATTCGATTTGCAACAGGTGACCTTTCTATCCTGACTGAGACTTTATGCCCCTGTGGGCGAACCTCTCCTCGATTGATAAAGATCTTGGGCCGTGTCGATCAGGTGACCAAAGTCAGAGGTCTCTTTATCCACCCCGGCCAGGTAGATGAGGTTGCAAAAAAGTACCCTCAGATTGCAAGGTATCAGGTAGTGGTCACAAGAAAAGAAAATAAAGATGAGATGATCTTTCGCTTAGAACTTAAAGAAGAACTTGCTCAACCTGAAAGGCTGAAGGAGGAGATCGAAAGGTCTATTCGGGAGGTGATGAAGCTAAGAGGAGATGTCCAATTTGTTCCCACCGGGACCATCTCAGAAGGAGCAAAAAAGATAGATGATCAGCGTAGTTGGGAGTGATCTTTTTAAATAATTTTTTGACGGATCTTCACCACATATGCTATGATAGTTTCAAAAATAAGAAAGGAGGAGCAGGACATGAAGATCCATTATAAAGGTTTTATGCGTGAAAGGATTCAGAGAAATCCTATTACTATTAGTCCGGATGCCTCTTTCTTTGAGGCCCGGAATCTCATCCATGAGAAGGGCGTTCGTCACCTGCCTGTGGTAGATAAAAACGGTCATCTGGTAGGAATTGTAACCGACAGGGATATCCGCGAAGCAGCGCCTTCTGATGCAACCTTGCTTAGTGTTCAAGAATTGAACTATCTCCTGGGAAAGTTGAAAGTTGCCTCCTTTATGACCCCAAAGTCAAAACTGATCACCATTACTCCTGATACGCTCATAGAGGAGGGTGTCCAATTGATGCGGGAACACAAGATTGGTTGCCTTCCCGTTGTGGAGGGAGATAGACTTTATGGGATCTTTACTGAATCAGATGCCCTGGACCACCTCGTAGATATCTTCGGCCTTAAACAGAAAGGAACTCGTCTGACGGTTGCACTTGAAGATAAACCAGGTACAATGCTCGGAATCCTTGAAATCTTAAAAAGGTTTGATGTGAACATAATTAGTATCGTCACACCATCCTTCATGGTAGAAGGTAAAAGAATTGCTGCTATCAGAATTCGGACAGAAGATTACGAAAATATTGTAAAAGAGCTGGAGAAGGCAGGATATCCAGTCCTATCTGTGGGCAAATGGCCTTCTGTTTAAACAGCAATGCAATGTTGGGGTAAAAAGGAATATTGGAAAAAAACAATTCTATTTAACATAGCACATTTTTTAAATATTCAAATAACTTTTTTTTCATTTTTTTTTTCAGTTTACGTTAAGTGAGATTGTGAACCATTATGGAAAAAAATGGGAACAAATATTATCAGATTGGCGAACTGGCCAACTTAGTGGAGATGAGCCCTCGAACGATACGTTACTATGAAGAGATCGGGCTTCTAAACTCGGTGAAACGAATTGAAGGAGGCAAAAGGGTCTATACCGATAAAGACTACCAACGGCTTAAATTTATCCAAAGGCTCAAACATCTCGGGCTCACACTTTCAGAGATGCACGAACTGGAAGATATCTATCAAATCCATCGAACCAATAAAAAGGTCCTACCTCGACTCTTAGAATTACTGGATAGCCACGCCGAAAAGATTGATAACCGCATCAACAATCTAATGAAGTTAAAAACAGAGATTCTGGAATATAAAGAAAAAATTCGTCAAAAATTGAACCTTGAGGAAAACCCTTCAAAAGAAAAGGAAAAGAATGAGAGAGGTAGTGATTACGAGCGCAGTTCGGACACCCATCGGTAATTTCCTTGGTGCCCTGAGCCCTTTTAGTGCTACTGAGTTGGGTGGAAAGGTCATCGAGGAAGCAGTCAGGCGCTCAGGGATTGAGAAAAAGGACGTAGACCAGGTGATCATGGGGAATGTACTTCCCTTTGGTCTGGGACAAAACCCCGCACGCCAGGCAATGATTAAGGCAGGTCTCCCAATGGAAGGAGGAGCCCTTACTATTAACAAGGTTTGCGGCTCAGGGTTAAAGGCAGTAATGCTGGCCACTCAAATCATCATCGCTGGAGATGCTGAGGTGGTGGTCTCAGGTGGAATGGAGAGCATGAGTCGGGTTCCTTACTATCTGGAAAATGCAAGGACAGGGTATCGACTCTGGGATGGTAAACTCATAGACGGAATGGTTCATGATGGCCTCTGGGATGTGGTCAATGATTATCATATGGGATACACCGCTGAAATCCAGTCAAAAAAATTTAATATTAGCCGGGAAGAACAAGACATATTTGCTCACGAATCGAATATAAAAGCGATGAGGGCGATTCGGGAGGGAAAATTTAAAGAAGAGATCCTTCCCATCCAAATAACCGGAAGAAAGGGGGAGACCATTCTTTTTGACACGGATGAGGGTCCCCGTGATACGGACCTTCAAGCGATGTCGAAATTGAAGCCGGTCTTTAAAGAAGGGGGAGTGGTGACCGCAGGGAATTCTTCAAAGATAAGCGATGGAGCAAGTGCGTTGGTGTTGATGTCAAAGGAGAAGGCCCAGTCCCTTGGCATAAGACCCATGGCAAGGGTGGGAGCACAGGCAGAGGCAGGGGTTGAATTAGAGGACGTTTTGGTTGCGCCCATCAAATCCATTCCAAAGGTGCTTAAAAAGGCAGGGTTGACTCTAAGGGATATTGATCTATTGGAAATCAACGAGGCATTCGCTGCCTCTACTGTAGCAATCATCAAAACCCTTGGGATAGATCGGGAAAAGGTCAATGTTCATGGAGGCGCCATAGCCCTTGGACATCCCATTGGAGCAAGTGGGGCAAGGATTTTGACCACATTGCTTTATGCTATGAAAGAGAGAGGGGCCAGGAGAGGAATGGCCTCACTCTGCTTGGGAGGAGCAGAAGCGGTCAGTTTAATTGTTGAACAGATTGATTAAAAAAGGGGAATATATGGAGATAAAAACAATCGGTGTAGTTGGAGCAGGACAGATGGGAAGTGGGATCGCTCAGGTCGCCTCACAATCAGGATTCCATGTGGTGATGAGTGATATTGCAGAATCTTTCATCCAAAAAGGGATGGCTACGATTTCTAAGAATTTGGATCGAATGGTTGAGAAGGGAAAGATCACTTCCTCAATGAAAGAAGAAACGATGGGAAGAATTAAGGGAACGATTCAGATCAGTGATATGGGAGAGGTTGATTTTGTGGTTGAAGCAGCCACAGAGAATGAATCTCTTAAACTGAATCTTTTTAAAGAATTGGATCAGATCTGCCGAAAAGAGGTTATCCTCTCAAGCAATACCTCCTCGATTTCTATTACCAAGATTGCATCTGCGACTCAAAGGCCTTCCAAAGTGATTGGGATGCATTTTATGAACCCTGTTCATGTCATGCAATTGGTGGAGGTTATTCGGGGTCTTCAAACTTCTCAGGAAACTTTTGAGGTGGTAAAGCAACTTTCAGAGAAATTGGGAAAGACGCCAGTGGAGGCAAATGATTTTCCTGGCTTTATCTCTAATCGAATACTGATGCCCATGATCAATGAGGCAATCTTTGCCCTTTTTGAAGGAGTGGGAACCCCTGAGGCCATCGATAAGGTTATGAAGCTTGGAATGAACCATCCAATGGGTCCTCTTGCCCTTGCCGATCTAATTGGCCTGGACACCTGTTTGGCCATCATGGAGGTACTCTATAAGGGATTTGGAGACTCTAAATATCGGCCCTGCCCTCTGCTCAAAAAGTATGTAGATGCAGGCTACCTTGGGAGAAAGACAGGAAGAGGATTCTATCAGTACTAAACATAAATTCGAAGCACGAAATACGAATTTCGAAACAACCTCAAATGACCATGATTCAAACTTTCTAAACCAAAGTTTTAAATTTTTAAATTTGAATTTCAATCTTGTTTCGAATTTCGATATTCAAATTTTGGATTCTTGGTTCCTCTATGGATTTCAAACTTACTCCCGAACAGGAAATGATACGTGATATGGTGAGGGACTTTACAGAGAAGAACATCAAACCGGTTGCTGGTCTCTATGACGAAGAAAAACAATTCCCTTACCAGAATCTAAAGAAGATGGCCCAATTGGGTTTGATGGGTATGAATATCCCCGCCCATCTGGGAGGGTCCGAAGTGGGAGTGATTGCCTACAGTCTCGCCATCACCGAGATCGCAAAGGGATGCGCATCTCATGCGGTAACGACATCGGTGACCAACATGGTTGCAGAGGTCATCTATGAGTTTGGCCAAGAAGAGATCAAAAAGAGATATGTGCCTAAACTCTGTAGTGGGGAATATCCCGCTGGCTCCTTTGCAATTACTGAACCCCATACGGGTTCAGATGCAGCAAATATTCGAACAACAGCCATTCGTCAAAAAGATACCTATATTCTCAATGGATCGAAGACCTTAATTACGAGCGGTGAGGCATCGGGAGTTACGGTCACCTGGGCTGTGACAGATAAGAATGCAAGAAAAGGTAAAGGCATCAGTGCCTTTGTTATTGAAAAAGGCACTCCTGGTTTTATAGTGGGAAAGGCTGAAGAAAAGATGGGCCATAGGGCTTCTCAGACCAATGAATTATTCTTTGACAACTGTGTGATCCCAGCAAACTGCCTACTGGGCAAAGAGGGTGAAGGGTTTAAAATTGCGATGATGGAACTGGATGGGGGTAGAATTGGCATTGGTTCTTTGGCCGTTGGCGTCGGATTTTCAGCAATTGATTTTGCTGTAAACTACGTCAAAGAACGAGAGGCCTTTGGAAAACCACTCTCCAGTTTTGAGGCAATCCAATGGATGATTGCCGACTCCTATACAGAATTGGAGGCAGCCCAACTTTTGGTTTTAAGAGCTGCCTATCTTAAAGAAAATCGACAGAACTTTACCAAAGAAGCATCCATGGCCAAGCTCTTTGCCACCGAAACGGCAAGGAATGTTGCAATAAGAGCAGTTCAGATGCTCGGTGGATATGGTTATACCAAAGACTACCCCGTAGAACGTTATCTTAGAGATATTATTGGCACCACCCTCTATGAAGGAACCTCTGAAGTCCAACGAATTGTTATATCCAGAGAGATATTGAAAGAATAGTATAAATTTGTTACGAATTAGATTGTGAATTAATGTGCAATCTAATTGGGGAGGCTAAAGCAAGTGGAATCCCTCGAAATGAGTTTTGCTCAAAAATATGATCTTTATGGTTGTTATCAGTGTGGAAAGTGTACGGGAGGATGTCCTGTCTCCCTGAAATCAAGGCTTAACATTCGCCGACTTATGATCGAAGGAATATTAGGAAAGCATCTTGAACGTCTTAAGGAAAGATTGGAGCTCTGGGATTGCACAACCTGTAAAACCTGTACCCTCCGATGTCCGAGAGGTTTGAAACCTATGGACCTCGTCATCGCGATGAGGGGATTGCTGGTTGAGGAAGGACATATTCCTAAAACGATCATTGAGGCAATGGAAAATGCTTATAAACATGGAAATCCTTGGGGAAAATCAAAAGGCAAAAGAACGGAATGGCTCAAGGAACTTCCTGAAGGTCTAAAGGTGAAAGACTTTTCTCAAGGAGAACATGCTCAATTTCTTTATTTTGTTGGATGTACCGCCTCCTCTGATCCTCGAATTCAAGAGGTTGCAAAATCCTTGATTTTCATTTTAAGCCAGATAGGAATAGACTTCGGGATCTTAGGAAATGAGGAACAATGTTGTGGAAATGAGATTAGAAGAATGGGGGAGGCAGGCCTTTTCGAGGAGTTAATGGAGGGAAATCTCCAAAATT
>JBBIRM010000079.1:0-12311 GCA_037441765.1 Deltaproteobacteria bacterium
TGGCAACCTCTTTGGTTCCTTTGGTGAGTTTTCGAATAGGGATATGGATGAGGCGTACAATAAACCCTGCAAAGAGAAGAGCCGTGATAAAAATCATCAAACTTGAGAATAGAACCATTTTCTTCTGAGTTTTTTTCGTCTCTTCGTCAACCGATTTTAAAGACATCTTCACATCTAAGAGGCCAAGGAGTTTGTCTTTGGAAGAATGGGCGTGGCACTCCGCATTATAACAGTCGGGTTCGTTCTCAATTGGATTGATAAGCCCCAGAATTCGGTAACCATCAGGCGAATTGAAGATTCGAATCCTGTTTTTTGGACTAAGGGATATAGGGGCAGGCTCTTTCCCATGGCAGACATAGCATTGCTCCGCATTCTTGTCAACCTGGGTGCCAATCTCAGATAAGTTGTCTGAGAATGCAATCCCGCCTGGTTTATTATAGATTCGTATCCCCTCCACTCCGCTCTCTTTGGCAATTGTCATGATAATTTGAGAGAGATTTTCTCTATCATTCTTGAGCATTGAATACCGGGTGGATCGTTTGATGAGGTCGCTGGCCTGAATGGCACTATTTATCACGCTTTCATTAAGATGTTGGGTATAGGAGGAGATGTTAAAGTACATGATTCCCGAAAAGGAGATAACGAGGAGGACAACTAATAACACATATAATTTAAAACTTAAACTCCTCGGTATAAACAATAACCTTTTCACCCTATTTATCCTCTGTCCTAAATTCAAGCCCGTTGACTAATCTTTACCATATTTTCGAATCACCATCAATGGGAAAATTACCCATAAACCCTTTACGTTTCCTGGATATCTGTAAAGAAGATATGATCCTAAAGGTCTCGATGGGGCGGGGGAAAATCCTCCTGATTAAGCCTATGGTTCAATTTCAACTCTGTGCTTAGGCTTGGATAGAGTCTTTTTATCTTTCCTGAGAAAATGATTGACCAGTTGAATATACCGGCTTGGTTCCATTAATGTTTTTAATTCCGGAATGATCACCCCCCCATCCTGCATGGTAATCCCAAGTTGCCTCCGATTTGGGTTGTTGGCAAGGTCGGAAATCACCATCTCTCTGAGACGCCTCCACTCCTCTTTATACCAAGAAAGGGCTTCTTCACCAAAAAGAAAAGATTTTTGGTCTCGTTGGAAATTCTTAGGTTTCATTGTAACTAAAAATCCTTCCCCAAGAGGATCATCACGGAGGAGTCCAGGATTTTCCTTCAGCCTTTGATTAACGGAGAGGATAATTCCACTAATGGGAGAAAGGATATAGGAAATCCCCCCTCCTGAATGATGGAACATAGGTCCTCTCCCTGAATCCACCGTCTTCCAGGTAAAGGAAGGATAACAACCCTAATATCCATTAAAAGGTTTGCTAAAAAATAATCTATTCCAATCCGAACCTCTTCAGCCTTTTCGACTTTAATCCAGGTATGTCCTGGATGATAGAAAAGGTCCTCTTTAAGATTGAATAACTCTTCCTCTCCTTTTTCTTCAATGTAGGGAATTCCTTCTACTTGTTCTGGTATTTTTAGATCCCCCCCCACTGAAGAGTTCAAATCTGTCAGAAGGTCCGCCGAGACATTCCTTAACTCCCAATACAGAGGACACCGATCACACTGAAGATTGTACTTACATAGTTTATAAGCAATCATCCCCGCAGTCATCCAGATACATTTTAGTTCCTTTTCGGGAAAGATCGCATAGCCTTCGTCTGCTTTTTGGGAATCTATCTTTTTCTCCATTTGTATTCCCCACTCAATAAACTCTTTTATATGATTTCCTGATAAGGTTTTTTTAATCTAACTTTCAGAAACCAAGAAGAAATCTTTTATAATCTCATCCCATTTCTCTCTATCTAAACTCTTGGCCATTCCATCGACAATCGGACCGCCATCTTGATAGACCAGACCCAGGTTATAATTCATTCTCGAAAGTAAATTTTCTCTTACCTCCTCCATCCATTTCTTTGCCAAAGCTCCTTGGAGAAGATTCCTTTTATTAACAGAAAACCTTGGCGTTTCCACTTTAATGAGCCAATTATGATAGGGATCCTTATTAATTCTTTCAGGGGATTGGAGGACTTCCTCATTGATGGCAACCACCTTCCCATCCACAGGCGAAAGCATATCGATTATCTTCGAATCCACTTTTAACATCCATCCCTTATCTCCTTGTTGAATCGTCGAGCCAATCTTAGGGAGCATAATTTCATCAATCTTTCCCACCAATTTTTGAGCAAAATCATCCATCCCCACCTTCACCAAATATCGATCCTCTGGGATGGCCCAACTATGACCCAAGTGATAGTAGTATGTTTCGGGGAGACGGAACCATCCGTTGAGCGAAGGGACAATTCTTTCAGTGGCTTCGATGACTGCTCTAACAGGCTTGTTGAGATATCTCCAGAAAAGAATGAAAAGGAGTAGGAAGCCGATCACCAAGAGATACTCGATATGTTTTGTGGCAAAAATGTCTACATAGCTGAAACCTTCCATTGCGGAGCCTCCTTTCTTAGGGCAATACCCTTCTCAACGGTTTTTTCTTCAAGAACCCACTCTGGCGATTCCCTTAAGACAGGCATTCGATTTACAACCCAACGGAATACCCATATCTCAGTGAAAATGATGGAAAGGGTAATTACAATCTCCATCCAAGAGGGAATATATCGTTCACTAAGAGGGACATACTATTTAAAGGCAATGATTGAATAGTTGAGTCGATTGATGATAATGCCTATCATGGAGAGTATGGCTGCCATTTTAATGACCGTTAAATTTTGATACCTAACGCCATGAAGGAATAGAACACAGGGGAGCAATACAAGACCGATGATCTCGATAAGATACCATGTTCCCATTGGGGTGGCTAAAAGCGGCCATTGTTTACCATGGATGAGGATAAGTACCTTCATGAAGAAATAGACAAACAATGCCCCTGCACACCCCTTCCCTAACCCGATGAGAATCCGGTCAAATGAGGCTTGATGCTCAGGGTCTATTTGGTTGCTAAAAACTTTATGACTGATGCTCCCTTCGAAAATGACCATTGAAAGCCCAGCAAAGATGCTTGAGACAAAGAAAAGAACAGGAATAAATTCTGTATACCAGAGGGGATGAATCTTATCTTTTGCCATTAAAAATAGGGCACCCAGGCCGGATTGATGGAGGGTAGAAAGGGCGATCCCAAAGATCACTGCCCCAATGGTTAAAGAAGCCAAAATTTTCCTGATCCTTCTCAATCCGAGCCATTCTGCAATGGTTGGAGAGAATTCAATGAAAAGAGAGATCATATAGAGTAAAAAGTGCCAGGAGACAAGAAAGAGCACTGAGTTGACCCCAAACTTATTTCCAATAATTGGGTTCACGATATTCCACCATCGTCCCAGGTCAAGGAAGATGGCCCCAGCGTAAAATACATAAGCGAGAAATCCATTTAGAATCGTTGCCCTCACGACAGGATGGTATTTCTCTGAACGGAGGATGTAAACGACAAAGGTTAGAATATAGGCTCCCCCAGCAAAGGCAACTCCTACCATAACGTCAAAACCGATCCAAATCCCCCAAGGAAACTCTTGTGAAAGGTTAGTGACCGATCCCAACCCCTTTATTAATCGAAGGAGAACCAGCATAGCACCAAGGAGGATGATGGGAAAAGAGATGACGTTAAAGGGAGTAAGGATTTTTCCTTTGGGTTTGAGTTCTTTCCAGATAAACTGAGAAATATCTTTTAAACTTTTCATTTCTCTAAAGGTGGTAATTTCGTTCATCTTATTCTTCCTCCTTTTCTTTCTCCCTCATGTTTGGTTAATGCATTCACGCCAATCAGGAAAGAAGGCCAGAGAAGGAGCACTAGGGGGACTGCGTAGAGGAACCCTTTTGTATATTCAGGATAAGAAGTAGTTCCGAGATCTGTCCTAAAACCTATTTGTTCAAAAGGAACCTTAGAGAGATAGATTATCCCTGTTCCACCAACTTCATGTTCTCCATAAATGTGAGGGATATAATTGCCTGGGTTTTTATATATCCTTCGCCTTGCCTCCTCAAGGAGTTCCCTCCTCGGTCCAAAGAGAAGCGCTTCCTCTGGGCAATTCTCACCACAAGCAGGCCTCTCTCCCTTTTTAAGTCTTTCCCAGCACATATTACATTTTTGAATCTTAGGATTTGCGCTATGAAACTCAAATTTTGGAATCTCAAAAGGACAGGAGGGCATGCAGTATCGGCAACCCATACAGTTGGTATCCCAAGTGACAGGACCTTCTTTCCTTTTTTCCATCGCCTTAACCAAACAGGCAGCCACGCATCCGGGTTGATTGCAGTGCATGCATTGCCTCTTAACAAACACCTCGCCTTTTTCTGTTTCATATCTGTTGACTACCGTCCATTGATCAACCGTGGTCTTACGCTCTTTTTCAAATACGGATGAATCATTAATATCTGGAACTGGCAAGTGATTGGCCTCTGCGCAGGCAACTTCACAGGAGCGGCATCCTATGCACCGCGTTGTATCAACCAGAATGCCTAAAAATTCAGTTTTGGGGAAATTCAATTCTCCTCTGGAGGGATTTGGTAAAAACAGGTTTCCTGAAAGTGCTCCTCCAACTCCTATCCCGAATAACCTTAGGAAACTACGTCTATCGATTCCCATTTTTCACTCCTCTTTTTTTATTTCTCAACGGGAGACGTGTCGCTTTCTCTCTACTACCTCTTTAATCTCAATCAAGGCAACAACAGTCAATAACACTAAGATGGGTACCATAGATTTATCCTCCTTTCTCTCCAATCACTCTGGAGAAGAACGGAATAGTTGAGTCACCAATATCCTCCACCATCTCTCATCTAATTTTTCGGCTGCGCAGGAGAGGATCTCCTCCCCATCACCATAAACGGTTCCAAGGTTTTCATGATTGAACGAAGATCTTAGTTTGGCCTTCATTTGATCAAAGTGTATTTTCATTTGAAGAGAATCCATTAATTTGGGCAACTCTTCTGCCAAAGCCTTTGGTTTAATTTTCAGTATCCAACCTTCTTCATAAGGAGAACGATTTATAAGAGAAGGATCTTTTATTAATTTCTCATTAACCTCTATCACCGTCCCACCTAAAGGGGAGAGTTGTTTTAATTTTCTTTGACCGTGGCGAATCTTCCAGACCACCTCTCCTTGATTTAATTTTTTCCCAGGGGCAGGAGGTTCAATCTCCTCAATATTTCCCATTATCTTTTGAGTAAGGTCATCGACCCCTATTTTGACGAGATCCTTTTCTTCAAGTTTTACCCATGCATGTCCATTGTGGTAATAGTATTCCTTGGGGAAATATAGGCCATTTGATTTTGTGTGCCCACTTAAAACTGAAGAAATCGAAACATTCCTCTCCTCAGTCAAAGTAAGGGGAACCTCCTCCTTAGTTCGGGCCATTCGGTGTCTTAAAAGTTCAATTGAGATTGCCAATAAGATCGTTAAAAGAACCAGGATAATAACCATTTTTATTACCTCCTTTATTTAGTTTTCACTTAAATTCTTCTCAAAAATTAGGCCAAGGATTAGTTTTTTTTTAAAAAAATTAAATAAGTTAAAAATCATAAGTAAATTCAAAAAATTATAAATCATATATAAATGAAAAAAAATTGAATGAATCATTGAGTCTAAAATCAATAACGTTGAAATTTTTTACAAAAAAATTTTTATTTTTTTAACTGATTATAATTTAAACAGTTTTTATTGTTGAAAAAATTTACACTTAAATGTAAATTTTTTCAACAATCTCGAAGAATTTATCCTTGAACTATTGAGTTTGGATTATTGAGATATAAGATTCTTTTGAAATATTAGAAGGTTTAAAAAGGATTTAAGGTAAGCAGTTAAGGTTGAGGATAGTTTATTATAGTCTATTCTTGTAATCTTGGTAATTAAATTCTTTAATTAATTTAAATCCTGAACTATCTCTCCATATCCCAATGGAAGGGTGACGGACTCCATTAAACATGGTTGTTTTGACAGTGGTATAATGAATCATATCTTCAAATATGATTTTATCGCCAGGTTTTAACTCGTTATCGAATGACCAAAACCCCATAAAGTCTCCTGCCAGGCAACTCACCCCTCCCATTCTATAGGTTGGTTTCCCTGGGATTTCATCTGTAGCACCCAAGATTTCAGGCTTATAAGGCATCTCTAAACAATCAGGCATGTGGCAGGTAAAAGATACATCGAGGATGGCAGTTTTAATCCCATCACTCTCAACGATATCTAATACCTGAGAGACTAAATAGCCCGTTTGGTATGTAAATGCACTCCCAGGCTCCAAAATGACATCCACATCAAACCTCTTTTTAAACTCATTTATAACTCTAATTAGATGGGGAATATCATACCCCTTTTTAGTAATAAGATGACCACCACCCATGTTTACCCATTCTAATTTGGGTAAAAACCTACCAAATTTTTCTGTAAAAACCTTTAACACCTTTTCTAAATCATAAGAATCTGCTTCAAAGAGGCTATGGAAATGAAATCCCTCTACCCCTTGTGGAAGGCTATCACCAATTTGATTGGCAGTGAGGCCAAACCGGGAACCCGATTGACAGGGATTATAGAGGTTACATGAAGAATTTGAGACCTCAGGATTTACACGCAATCCGACCGAGACTCCCATCTTCTGTGACATCTCAACAAACCTAAGCAATTGGCTTATTGAGTTAAAAGAGACATGGCTACTGTATTTTAAAATATCCCAAAAGGTCTTCTCTTCGTAGGCAGGCGAATAGGTATGTGCTTTCACCCCAAGTTCCTCAAATGCCAGCCTGGCCTCATTTGCTGAACTTGCGGAAGCACCAAAACCATACTCTTTGAAGATTGGAAAGACACCCCAATTCGAAAAAGCCTTAAGGGAGATAAGTATCTGGACCTGAGCATTCTCTTTTACCCTTTTAATCAATTCGAGATTATTTCTTAATCGTTGCTCATCTATCACATAACAAGGAGAGGGAATTTTGTTGAAGTCAATAGACATCTATATTCCTCAAGATATTCCATTATTCAAATCTTACACTTCCAGATCCACATCGTGCAATTCATGCCAGGGAAGCCCGTGGATGGGCAATTGCTCCATGAATGGATCCGGATCAAATTGTTCCGTGTTAAATACTCCAGGCCCCTTCCATTTTCCCGTAAGAAACATCATAGCCCCTATCATCGCTGGAACACCCGTGGTGTAACTGACTGCTTGTGTCCCGGTTTCTCGGTAGGCATCTTGATGCTTACAATTATTATATATATAGTAGGTTTTTTCTTTTTGGTTTTTAACACCTCTGATGCGACAACCAATAGAAGTCTCCCCTGTATAATGCTTACCTAACGAAGCGGGGTTGGGCAGTACCGCCTTTAGGAATTGAATGGGCACAATCTCCCTGCCCTCGTAGAGGATGGGTTTTATACTCCCAATATTTTGAATAACGCGCAAATGCGTCAAATATTCTTCGCCAAAAGTCATCCAGAATCGAGCCCTTTTCAATGTAGGAAAATGTTTGACCAATGACTCCAATTCTTCATGATACATAAGGTAGGATTCCCGTGGTCCTATGTTGGGGTAATTTAATGGTCTGTGGATTTCATGGGGCTCGATTTCAATCCATCTCCCATCCTCCCAGTATTTCCCTTTCTGGGTAACCTCTCGGATATTGATTTCTGGATTGAAGTTAGTACCAAACGGCATCCCATGATCACCTGCATTGCAATCCCCAATATCCAGATAATGAATCTCATCAAAATGGTGTTTCGCCGCATAAGCGGTAAAAACCCCGGTGACACCTGGATCGAACCCACAACCAAGGATGGCAGTCAGGCCTGCCTTCTCGAATCTTTCTTGATAGGCCCATTGCCATTTGTATTCAAATTTAGCAACATCAGGTGGTTCATAACTTGCTGTATCTAAATAATTGACCCCTACCTCAAGGCAGGCATCCATTATGTTTAGGTCTTGGTAGGGCAAGGCGACATGAATCACTATCTCCGGTTTAAATTTTTTAAACAATTCAACTAATTGTTTGACATCGTTGGCATCAACTTGAGCGATCTGGATTCTATTCGCTCCGACCGCCTTCGCAATAGCCTCACATTTTGACGGGTTACGACTTGCCAGCATAATGTCTGTAAATACCCCTGGTACTTTTGCAACTTTATGAGCGACAACCGTACCTACCCCACCTGCTCCAATAATCAATACCCTTGCCATTTTTCTCCGTCCTGAAAGGATAGTATAAGAAGAATTTTGTTTAATAAAATAAACTTCATAAAAGTATATCCCGTTTTTCAAATTTGTCAAGTATTTTTTAGAGATTTTGAAAAAGTCCCTTAAAGACTGGGATGTAGGGTTCCAAGCACTTCGAATGCGGGCAAAAAAAGGTTCGGCAAGCCACAAGGGCTTGCCCTACGAGAGATTAAACGAATCTCAAACGTAGGGCAAAGGCTTGTCCCTTGCCTCATTTGTTTTCATTTCTTATTTCGAATTACGACACAGTCTCTTTGGAAAAGGGGGGCAAGGGGGGATTTTTAAATGATAACTTCGATTAATTACTGTTTGAAACTCTTATTTTCAAAAGACTAAATTGATGCTTTAAAATGAATTTACCTACCTTCCCCAGTCTTTCGATAACTTTTGCAGAAGTCTCTTTGGGTGTTCTGGAAAAATCTTCAAATGACTGGGGAGGAAGGGTTTAGAGAGATGGATTATGGTAGTTTTGAAAAATTATTAAAATAAGGTAAGAAAAGGTAATTGGAGGACAGGAATATATAGGGTTTACACTTTTTTATTTTTCTGTTACGTTTTTTGTGGAGTGGATAAGATCATCATTCGAGGAGCAAAGGTTCATAATCTAAAGAATATTGATGTGGAGATCCCCAGGAACTGTCTTATTGTGATCACAGGATTAAGCGGCTCTGGGAAATCCACCCTTGCCTTCGATACGCTCTATGCGGAGGGTCAGAGAAGGTATGTAGAATCTCTTTCCGCTTATGCCCGCCAATTCTTGGAACAGATGGAAAGGGCCGATGTGGAATCCATTGAAGGCCTCTCCCCAGCCATTGCCATTGACCAGCGAAGCGTTTCAAGAAGTCCCCGCTCAACCGTAGGAACCGTGACCGAGATCTACGACTACCTCCGCCTCCTCTATGCAAGAATTGGAGAACCCTTCTGCCCCTATTGCAATCATCCGATCTCTTCACAGACCCTTCAGCAAATAGCGGAAACTCTGCTCCGTCTTCCGCGAGGAACCCTTGTAACCCTATTCTCTCCTATTGTGAGGGGGAGAAAAGGCGAATATCGCAAGGAGTTAGAAGAACTCAGGAGGGATGGGTTTATAAGGGTGAGGATTGACGGGAAACTCATGGATCTCAGTGAAGAGATTCGACTGGATAAGAACAAAAGGCATGAGATTGAGGTTCTGGTCGATCGTCTCATGGTCAAAGAGGGAGGAGAAAAAAGAATTCTCGATTCCTTGGAGATATCCTCTAAACTCTCTCAAGGGATTATCAAGGTTGAACGGGAAGGATCACCTCCCATGCTTTTCAGCCAGAGATTCTCCTGTATAGATTGCGGATTCAGCTTCCCCGAGATTACTCCCAGGATGTTTTCCTTCAATAGTCCTCAGGGTGCCTGCCCCACCTGTAATGGGTTAGGGGTTAAACAGTTCTTCGATCCAGATCTGATTGTTCCTGATCCTTCCTTATCATTAAAAGAAGGTGCAATCTTACCCTGGAGGAAGAAAGGGAATTCCTACCTTAAGCCTCTTCTCGAGGGGCTATCTAATCAATACCATTTCAATATCAATACCCCTTTTTCAAAATTACCAAAATCGGTTCAGCGTGTTTTGCTCTATGGATCGGAAGGAGAAAAAGTCTCTTTCAGGGTTAAAGGGGAAGGGTCTTCTCATCTATTTTATCAGGAGTTTGAAGGGGTTATTCCGGAAATGGAAAGGAAGTTGCAGGATGGAGGGGATGGAGTGGAGGAATTAGAGGAATTTTTAAATGTTTCCCCATGCCCTGATTGTAATGGGACACGACTGAAAAAAGAGGTACTCTCTATCAAGGTGGGCGGGAAATCCATTGCCGAGGTGACACAACTATATGTCCGTGAAGCATTAGAATTTCTAACCCATCTGGAGTTAACCCCAAGATCTCAAAAAATCGCACAAAATATTTTGAAAGAGATTGAGGAACGGCTGAGGTTCATGATCGAGGTGGGACTTGACTATCTCACCTTAAACCGGACAGCCTCGACCCTTTCAGGTGGGGAATCTCAACGCGTTCGGCTGGCAACACAGACTGGAACGAGTCTGGTAGGGGTTCTCTATATTCTGGATGAACCCAGCATCGGTCTTCATCAAAGAGACCACATTCGCCTCTTAGGGACATTGAAACGACTAAGGGATCTGGGAAATACGGTGGTAGTGGTAGAGCACGATGAGGAAACAATCCGTTCAGCAGACTATATTATTGATATGGGCCCTGGACCAGGAGAGAAAGGCGGGGAGGTGGTGTTTTCAGGCCCTCCTGAAGAGTTGGTCAAGTCAGAAAAATCTTTAACCGGACAGTACCTGTCAGGCAGGCGTTTCATTCCGCTTCCTCAGAAAAGGAGAAGGGTTGGGGATAGGTTTCTTCTCCTCCGTGGTGCAACGGCAAACAATTTAAAATCCATTGATGTGAGGATTCCCCTTGGGGTATTCACCTGTATTACCGGTGTTTCAGGCTCTGGAAAATCAACTTTGGTTATAGATACTCTTTATCCAATATTGGCTCAACACCTTTATCGCCTACCTCAACGCCTGGTCTCTGTTAAAGGCATTGAAGGGGTGGAAAATATCGACAAGGTCATCCACGTGGATCAGATGCCCATTGGTCGAACCCCCCGTTCCAATCCTGCCACCTATACTGGTCTTTTTCAACCCATTCGAACACTGTTTGCCCAAATTCCTGAATCGAGGATGAGGGGATTTACACCTGGTCGTTTTAGTTTTAATGTCCCTGGAGGAAGGTGCGAATCGTGCCATGGGGATGGAGTCTTAAAGGTAGAAATGCACTTTCTTCCTGATGTTTATGTCACCTGTGAAGAATGTCACGGAAAACGCTATAATCGTGAGACACTTGATATCAGATATAAGGGCAAAACCATTTCAGATGTTTTGGAGATGACTGTAGAGGAGGCCTATGAGTTCTTTTCCTCGATTCCAATCCTTCGTCATAAACTTCAGACCCTTGTCGATGTCGGACTGGGTTACCTTCGGCTTGGTCAACCCGCCACAACCCTTTCAGGGGGGGAGGCACAGAGGATTAAATTGGCCAGAGAACTAAGCAAACGTGAGACTGGAAGAACGGTTTATATCTTAGATGAACCTACAACAGGCCTCCATTTTGCTGATATACAAAGACTCCTGGATGTCCTCAATCGACTTACAGATAAAGGGAATACAGTCATTGTAATCGAACACAATATGGAGGTTATCAAATCAGCCGATTATATCATTGATTTGGGACCAGAAGGGGGCGAGAGGGGAGGAGAAATCGTCGCAGAAGGCACCCCTGAAGAGTTGATCAAAAATCACGCCTCCTATACTGGCCAATTCCTTAAAAAGGTGTTAGAAAGAACTACCCCCCATTCTTTTTTATCTTAATGGGGAAAATCACACCCTGGGTTAGAACCCTTTTCAATGAAAAAGAAAAATCATATTGGGAAGGTTTTCCTGCTATTCATCCTCATTGGAACCGTCTTAACCTTATTCTATCTCTTCCATGAGGAGATCCTCCATTTCTTAAAACCTTTGCTGGTAAAATGGGAGGTTCTGGAAGAGAAGAAGGAGGTAATCCTCTACTTCTCTGACACTGAAGGTCAGTATCTGATTGGCGAGAAAAGGAGGATCTTAAAAAAGAATGACCTGAAAGAGGAAGGAAAAGAAACTATCAATGAGTTAATAAAAGGCCCAAAGGGGAGATTAATCCCCACCCTTCCTTCTCGAACAAAATTGTTAAATCTTCATGTGGATGAGGGAAAGGCAAGAGTGGATTTTAATTCTGCTCTTATTAAGGATCATCCCAAAGGAAGCACAGCAGAACTTATGACCATTTATTCTATTGTAAACACCCTTACCCTCAATTTTCCCCGTATCAAAAGGGTTCAAATTCTGATTGATGGGAGGCCCATAGAAACCATCGCCGGTCACATCTCCCTGAGAGAACCCATCCTTCCAAAACTTGATCTGATAAAAAGACAGTAATTGATTTCCTATGAAATTGGTGATAATATTAATTAAAT
>JBBIRM010000080.1:0-12279 GCA_037441765.1 Deltaproteobacteria bacterium
TTTCAAACATGTATGATATTGCAAAATCTTTAATGGAGGCAGACCGATTGATCAGACCCTAAAAGGGGTTTCTAAAAAGTTTCTGGGCTAAGGTAATGGTAAGGGTGCAAAGGGTGGATTTTTTTCTAAACAAACAATTTATGTCTCTTAGACCGAAGATAGAAGTCTGCAATAAAATTTAAGGGCTTTTTGGCCTGTTGGAAATTTTCATGGAGGGCCCAGAAGATGTCAGATAAATCCAGGTCTTTGGCTGACTTATGCTCAGCAGCCAATTTATAAAATTTTCGCCCCTCTTTTTCGTATTCATCTGGACTGATTCTTGGTTTCCCTCTAAACATAGGCCTGACATGGCCTGATAATGGATAACGATACTCCCGCTCTGCATAGTCTGGGAATATCCCTAAGATAAAAAGGCATATATCTGCTATTTTCTTATAAAAACCAAGCTGATGCTCATCCTCCACCATTTCGCATAATTCCATAAGGCTAAAAATATCCAGGTCATTGAACTGAATCTTTTCCCAATCTCCTTTTACTGTCTTAAACCAGACGATATAATTTTCTATTTTTGTGAACGAAGAAAGCATATGGGCAAGGTATTCAAGGAGTGACTCCCTATTTAAAAGATCTACCACTTCTTTGGCATCGAAGATCGGAATCTTCATGGTACTGGTTCTTTCAAGAGTGTAACTTACCCCCTTGAGGTCGTTTGCCACCTTTCTTAGGAGAATTTCGAAAAATAGTACCGGTGAGATTTTTAATAAAATCTCCTCATCATCGATGATCCTTCTGAATACTTTTTCGTCAGTGATAAATGTGTTTCTGAACCCTTCGTCCTCCCGAATGATTTGTTTTAGCCTTATCTTATCGATCACTTCGGGATGGACGGTCTCGATAAGGAAATCCAAATCTCCATCCGATAAACGGGCAGAAATCTTTCCCATTCTTTACTCCTTTTAAATATAATTTTAAATCGTCTGTTAAAAGGAGGCAACCCTCTATCTGGTGAAAAGATCTTAGAATAAAAATTACTCTTCAGGGGACTTGATCATTTTCTTATGATCTCTTCAACTTCTTTTTTACCCTCCTCCAATTCTTTTTTCTGCTCTTTATCCTCCATCAAAAGGAGGGCTTGGAATTCCCCTACGTGGGTCTTTTCTTCTTTAGCGATATCCAAGAGTATCTTCTTAATATTCTTATTTTGGGTTAAGGCGGCCATTTGTTCATAAAGGTTGATCGCATCCAATTCGGCGATCATACCTGCTCTCAATATTTCTTTATCAATGTATTCTTTTTTTATTTTATCAAGATTCAACGGTATCTTCGAAAGCATAGGATTTACCTCCCTTACTATTAAAATTCCCATTGATTAGAAGATCTTTCTTTTCATGAAAGAAAATTGTCTATTTTGAAATTAATCCCTCTGACAGAATAATCTCGGTCATCCATCTGGCCGCCTTCCCTACCACCTCGGGACAGTAGATATCGTGGGCTCCGGCTTCGTGAAATTTCTCATACTCCTGAGGGTCAGGAAGATAATAATACCGACCAAGGATTTTATTTTGTATATAGAAACAGACCACCGAACCAAATTCTTGGATAAACTTCTCTCGGAATCTTCTGGTAAGTTGATAGGTCTTATGTCGAATGCCCTCAGGATCAGAGAAATTGCTCCTCTCTCTACCCACCAATGATCCTAATACCAGAATGGCTCCTGTATAGGCCCCACATCCACCATCTCCAGTTAGTCCTATCCCTCCTGCCAGACTTGTTGCGGATTTAAATAGGATATCATTTCTGATATCCAATGTATCCTGGATTGAAGCAATCACACACTGAGCACACCCTTTATAGGTTCTTTCATATTCTTTACCTAAATTGTAGGCCTTTTCAGCCAACTCTGAAATATCTGGCCTTTCCATCTAATCACCTCCCTCTTTGCGGATTAACCCTCACTTATAGCCTTCTCGGGACATTCTTCAATACAGGTTCCACAATCCACACAGGCCTCTGCATCAACAATGGCCTTACCATTTTCCACTTTAATGGCCTCCACAGGACAGGCCTCCTCACAGGTACCACATCCCGTACACTTCTCTTGATCCACAATCACTGCCATGGCTCATCTTCCTTTCTTACCTCATTAATTCATATATCAAAATCCTATTTTTTCCTTGTAATCCCAAGGGATTCTTTTACCAGTTCTTTTTCATATTCATAATCTACTACTCGCTGAATCATAATCTTCTGGGCCATCACTGGCCCCGCCCCATGCCATGTACCTACCCCATGTTGACCAGCAGTCCAATTTTGAAGAAGTTTCGTAACCTTCATGATCTCTTCTGCAGAGGCCTCTGAACCAAATCCTAAAAACTCTTTTACATATTCTCTTGTCTCAGGATTTTTCAATTCTTTCAGAGAGGGAAGGGTTGCGATCAGTCCTCCGCCAATATCTCCAGCCAAGGCCATCACTCTCCAGAAGGCATTACAGATATTTAATTTTGAAACATTTCCCATCAACTCATCGGGAAGAAAAACCCCCGACCCCTCTGGTTCCTCCTTTCCAAGATTGGCAGATGCCAGCCCACAGGCCCTTCCCGTCTCCCGGAGAACAACCATTTCCATTAATTCGTCGTTTATATGCTGAGCTTTTTCCAGCCCCTTATACTCCTGAATCAGTTTACAGGCTCCAATTATTAAATTCACGAAACCAACCTTGCAAGTCCCCCCACATGTCATTCGGTGAGTCTTCGCAAAACGCTCAACGAGTTTAATCGAGTAATCGGTCTCTCCACAATGAAATACCCTTTCCCAAGGGACAAAGACATTGTCGAAGATGACCATCGAGGTTTCCCTTTGACCGAAGATTGGATTCCCCAGTTCAAAGGGGTCGTCAGCCGTCTCCCTTTCTGCTGAATAGGGAGAATATTGACAAATGTAGGTAATTCCTTCTGTATCGGTTGGAAGGGCAAAGGACAAGGCATAATCGGCTTCGTCTTTTTTCTTTGCGGATTGGGGAAGGACCACAATCTCATTACTCCCATATGCCCCGCTTATATTGATCTTTGCCCCCCTCACTACAATCCCATCCGCTTTTCTCTCAACCACTTTCACCGAAAGATAAGGGTCAGGCCAATCCGGAGCCCTTTTCTTCCGATCTCCTCTCGGCTCTGTAAGAGCCCCTGCCACCGCAAGATCCTTCTCCTGAACCATTTTTAAATATTTAATAAATCGATTATGATATTCTGTTCCAAGGTTTTTATCCATCTCCCAGGTAGTACTGGCAAGGGCATGAAAGGCATCCAGACCAGGACAACGATAGATACAGGTCCCCAACCTCTCAGCCGTAAAGGTCCCAGCAAGGGCCTTGGTTACCAGGTCCTCTTTGCTTTGACATACATATACGTAGCGATTCACTCGGTCATGAGTAAGTGGGGAGATGGCCGTCATGATCTCTTGATATTGGGGATCTAACGCCCACCTATAACTTGCCTTATTTGCTTCTATCACCGTTTGAGTATTAGGATTATCAAAAATATCGTTAACTTTCTTCCCATTCATGAATATTTTTAGGGGTTTCCTTTTCTTTAAACTTTCTTCATACTGTTCCGGTGTAATAAGTGCCATTTTCTCTCTCCTTTTAACGAACACTTAGAAAATTAAACGCTTTTTAATAACACAAAAGATTGATAGTGAGCAACACCAATTATTCCAATGATGGGCCTAATAGAAATATTGAGGAAGGATTAGGAACAAGGCTTGAAAACTCTTGGGAGGCTTTAGTTAAAAGGTCACTGAGGTTATCCCTTCTCTCTTCCACTCTCCTTTCAATGATTTTCCCAAGAAATGTTATGGAATGGGTTATTTCATCTCTATAATAAACTTTAAATTCCTCCCTCCTTTCTCTTCTTAGAAGGTGTTCTCTTCCCCTCGCTTTTTCATAGATACAGCCTTCCCCAAATATTTCTGAAACGCAAAAATTGAAACTTTTGTATTCAAAATAATAACTGCATATCTGACCCCCAATGGGGCATTTTGCGATCCTCTGGCCTGAAACCAATTCTATGAGATCACCTTTCCTCATTCGCCGCAACTCATTTCTTACCTTCATTACGTCCATAAAGTAATGCCTTAATCATATGGGGAATCGGTGCATGGATGATCTCCCTTATGGGACTTTCGGAAATATTCCTACCCGATTTCAGATAATTTCCCACCCTTAAGTAAGAGATTATCTTATATATAAATTTTACCAAATATCTTTCCTAAAGGGAAGTACCCTCTCTCTTTTTCCTCGCCCGCTCATCTATCTCTTTTCGGCTTCCAAAATAGAATTTATTTTTTAACCATTTTCAGAAATTCTTTTTCGGATTATATTTAGAACTAAATAAGTTTACCTACGTGGTTTAAATTTTGGTAAACTAAACTCCTCTGTAATGTCCTCCCATGTTACCTCTACCTGCATCCCACATTTTACATCATCAGGCCGACAGCCCACGATGTTTGTAAGGAGACGAGGTCCCTCTTCTAATTCCACTATGGCCACCACATAAGGAATTTCTTTTTCAAACCCAGGATAATAAGCAACATGATACACTGCATAGCTGTAAACATAACCTCTCCCTTCTGAGATGATCCATTCCATCCCCCTTGCGAAACATTGGGGACAGAAGGGAGATGCAGGCCAGCGGACATTGCCACAGGATTGACACTTCTGAAATCTCAATTGATGGACTTTACAGCCAGCCCAAAACTCTTTATTATCATCGTTCACATTGGGAAGTGGTTTGTTATATTTATTCATCTATTATAATCTCCTTAGAATAATGCAACTATGGGTCTGGAGGATCCCCCCATTATCACTGCATAGGATGATCTCTGGTGACTTTGTTTTAGTAGGGGGACCAAGTTGTCTCTTGCCACATCGACCCATCAACTGCATCGTTGCTTCAGAAAGAGGAGTAAGACCCATATAATAGGCCTCAGAGAGTAGACCTCCAGATGTATTGACCGGCATTCTTCCGCCAGGTTCAATGGTGCCATTTTTGAACCAATCCTCACCTTCACCCGGTCCAAAAAAACCGTAGTCCTGCAACGTTATTTCTACCGTGTAAGTAAAACAGTCATAGATCTCACAGGCATCGATATCCTTTAAGGTAATGCCCGCCATCTTTAATGCCATCTCCCCTGCCCTCTTTGCCCCTGTTGGACCAGCAAGGTAAGTAGCCTGGTGGACTTCAGAGGATGGGTTATGTTGTCCCATCCCCATTATTAAAACAGGAGGATTTTTCAGATCGCGTGCTCTTTCAGTGGAAGTAATAATGATTGCCCTCCCCCCATCTGAAATCAAACAATTATCAAAAAGACGAAATGGTTCTACAATCAACTTTGCCTTGTAGTACTCCTCAAAACTTAAAGGACGGTCATACATGGTGGCAGCAGGGTTGAGATTAGCCCATTTCCTCTGTCCAATAGAGATGTACTTCCATGTCTCAGGCCCCGTGCGGAAGGTATGCATAGCTCTTCTTGCAGCCAATGCATAACCTCCTATGGCTCCAAAATGGCCAAATACTGCATCATCGGCTGTCATTTCCAAAAGCATCCGCTTCATACTATCGCTCGAAAAGGCATTATGACCATAGGATAAAAGTACATACTTGCAAAGACCTGCTTCGAGCACGCCAACTGCGTGCTGGAGATGGCTCCTGGATCAATTGGCATCCTGGCCCATGTAGGTTGGAGAAAGGCCGAGATGCTGAGCTACCAGATAGGGAGTAACAGGAATCTCATTGGATGCAGGTGGAAACGCCCGGTAACAGATGAGCCCATCAATATCTTCTCTCCTTAAACCTGCATCGGCTATAGCATTGACGCACGCTTCAAGATGAAAACTTAGAGATGTTCGGCCAGGAACACGACCCTGAGGTGTATAACCCACTCCAACAATAGCATATTTATCTTTTAAGCCCATGAGACCCACCTTCTTAAACAATCCTTAAATGTTTCACCAAAATTTGATTGATCCTCTTAGAAAGTCTTTGAATTTATAACTTTATAACGGACTTTTCGCTCAAAAGGAAATTAACTCATCCCCGCTGAAAGTAGCGATGATTTCTAATAGGTTAATATTTATTTCCCTTTCCATACCGGTTGACGTTTTTCCATAAAGGCCTGAATGCCCTCATGGGCATCCTCAGTAGTGGCAAGCCTTGTCATGATCTCGCTATTCAGAACAAATCTTTGCCGGAAAGGAAGATCGATCATTTGATAGTAAAAATTCTTTCCCAATTGGATAGAAAGAGGGCTCTTGGAGATTAGTTTCTTGGCAAAGGCAAAAGTTTCTTCTTCCAGCTTTTCTGCCGGCACGACTTTGTTCACCAGTCCCAACCGCTCTGCCTCTTTGGCATCGATCATGTCCCCACTTAAGAGCATCTCCAGGGTTTTTTTCTTTCCAAGGCCATAACTCATTGGGATGATCGGTCCTGTGCAGAGCAAACCCACATTAATCGCCGTAGTTCCAAGTTTAGCGTCTTCCGCCATAATGGCAAAATCTGCAGCAGCAACCAGTCCTGCACCATTGGCGACGGCATACCCATGAACCATAGCAATAACAGGTTTTCTCATCGAAGCAATCGTCAGGTGCATCTGATCCATTGGTGTGAGCCACCGATGATATTCCAAAGGCGATTTTCCCTGAAACTCACTCACATCAATCCCCGTTGAGAAGACTTTACCTGCCCCTTTAATGATAACCACCCGCACCGCTTCATCCTCATCCAATTCGAGCAATGCCCTATTTAACTCTTCTGCTAACTTTGTGTTAAATGTGTTAAACTTTTGTGGACGATTAAGTGTAAGAATGCCCATTTTATCCTTCTTCTCGACTAATATGGTCTCAAAAGACATAGAAACCTCCTTTTTTATTAATTTTTATTGTTGAATAAACTCTCTTATCTTAAAGGTGTATATTGTGTCTAAAATTATATTCGACCTTTTATAAACCATGATAAAAAATTCTTTTATTTACCCTTTCCCAAAAGGACAAGTTGGAAAGTGGCATGAATCGCAATTCATACAAAATCCTCCATGCCCAAGAAGAGATATTTCTTTCCGCGAAATAAATTCTCCAGCCAGGACTCTCGGGAAGACGATATCGAATAAAGTGGTTTTATTATAAAAAACACAGGCTGGAAGCCCAAGAATCGGTTTTTCACCTAACATCCCGTAAAGGAACATCGCCCCAGGAAGAACCGGAGTTCCATAAAAGATGATCTTTGCACCTGCTTTTTTAATTCCTGCCCTCGTTACATCATCCGGATCTACAGAGAGGCCTCCTGTAATTAATAGAATGTCAGTATTGGCTTTATAAAGTTCCAATAAAACCTCAGAGATCTTATCAACGTTGTCAGGAACTATAATTTTTTTAACGACCCTGGAGCCAAAATAGGAGATCTTTTTACCTACATTATTGTCAAAACCATTTTGGACTCTTCCATAAAAGATTTCGTTTCCTGTGATGATGACTCCAATATTGAGTTTACGATAAGGAAGAACATCGATAATCGGCCCAAATTTTTTGCACCAGTTTTCAACTTTCTCAATCTCCCTTTCTGATGCAGTCAAAGAAATAATGCGGGTTGCTCCTACAGCCATTCCTGGGGTGCAGGGAGTATGTCTGTGAATTGTTGAAAGAATAATATTTTTCGAAAGGTTAACCCGGCGAAGCAGGGAAAGGTTCACCTGGAGTAGGCCTTTTATCTTTGAATAGAAGGTCACCTTTCCTTCGGAGGGACCGATTGCCTTAATGTTTTTCCCCGCAAAGGCTTTTCCCAATCGAATGGCTGCATCATCCTCATGGATGATACCTGGCTTTAATTCCATAACATAGACATGTTCCTTACCAATCTTTAGGAATTCACCAATATCCTCTTTACTTATCTTATGACCCTTCTTAAATCGGGGCCCTTTATATTTTCCAGGTATAATCTGTGTGACATCATGGCTAAGTATCCTTCCCACCGCCTTTTCTATTCTAATCTTTCTCATTTTTGTACTCTCCTAACAATCATTTTTTCAAAACCATCGAAATCAAAAAAATCGCAGTACTTGCCAAAATGATTAAAGGACCTGCGGGAAACCCTGTAATTTTATAGATTAAAATCCCCACAAAAGAGGAAATAATTCCTATAACCATTGCCCCAAAGGAATATTGGGTTAAATTTCGACTCAAATTTTTTGAACTGGATGAAGGGATGGCAACTAAAGCAGCAGTAAGGAGGCCACCAACCATTTTTACTCCTAAGGAAACAATAATAGCAATTGACCCCAAGTAAATCAGATTATATTTCCTAATATTTACTTCCTCCGATTTTGCCAATTCTTCAGAAATATTGATTAAAACAATTTTGGAATAAATTCTCTTAATCACAAAGAAAATGAAGAAAGTTAATATGATTGAAACAATTGATTCTTCAAGATTCACTTTTGTAATATCCCCTACTAATGCTGTCTCTGCTTGTTTTATAGGTAAAAGTAAAAAAGCAATGGCTACTCCTGAGGCGAAAACAATAGCAGTTAGGGCCTCCATGGGCAACTTTGTTCTCATTTCAAAGAGCCAAATTAAAATGATTCCCAAAATTACAAAAGGAAATGCACCCAAAGATACATCGAAATCATACATCATAGCCAGAGCGATTCCTGGCAAAGTCAAATGCCCAAGAGGCCCAGCCACCAGAGCCATTCTTCTACCTAACATCAGTGATCCCAAATATCCTGCTACACCTCCGATAGAAATTCCAACGATCAAACTTAATAAAAACTGAATATCCATATAGTCTCTCTCAATTTAATGGGTATGTTTATAATATCTGACTTCACCTCCATAAAGCATTTGTAGACTTTTGGGAGTCAAAACTTCCTCAGGCGAGCCATAACATATTGGTAGTCTGTTTAAACAAATTACACTCTTTGAAAATTTATAGACCACACTTAAATCATGGGTGACAAGCAGAATCGTTAGATCTCTTTCTTCTTTTAATCTTGATAAAAAGATGTAAATGGTCTCTTCTGCACTAATGTCTACTCCAGTAGTTGGCTCATCGAAAAGGAGAACATGGGGATTCCCCAACAACCCCCATGCGATTAATACTCTTTGAAATTGTCCTGATGATAGATCGCCTATTCTTTTCCGTGAAAAATCTTCTTTAAACCCCATTGAGTTTAAGATAGCCTCTATCTCTTTTTCAGGAACCCCTTTTAAATTAAAGAAGTCTTTGATGCTTAAAGGGATATCTTTGATAAAAGGTAGCCTCTGTGGAACGAATCCGATTTTTATTCCTTTTGCCCATTCAATTTCTCCTTCATATGGGATTAATCCAAGAAGGGTTTTCAGAAGAACCGTTTTACCTGCTCCATTTGGGCCTAAAATGGTGAGGACGTCCCCTCTTTTTACCTCAAAGGAGAGATTCTCAATTATACTCTGATTATCTAAAATGACATTTAAATTTCTGACCTTTAAAATAATTCCTTTTTCCATATACCTCCCTCTATTGAAATCAAACATCCATGGATACAAGATCGGTTAAGTCTTTCTCCCTTAAAAGGCTCCTTTTCCATTTTTCAAGGGATGGAATGATGTAGGGCAAAAGCCTCATTGAATAATATGGAGGGAGGAGGGGCAAACCTACGAGGTCTCCAAAGACTACGAGCATAAAAAGTTGGTCTAAATTGCCCCTCTCTTTTCTCAATTCAAGATCCATCTCATGGGCGGTCATCCCGTAAAGGACCTCCCTTAGAGTTTTGGAAATTGAATTTAATTTCCTGGTCAGGAGGTAAAGGTGTGTCTTTACCATCACACTACCTATAAAATTACCCTTTAACCTCTTTTTACCCCATAATAATGTGGGAATGGGGGGTTACTAATTCTCATGGTTTGAGGGCGATGAACCTGTTATGAAACATTTCTTAAAATGGAATCTAAATTCCCCCCATGCTTTTTCAGAGGGGAATTGATAATTAATTACCTTAAAGGGAAAATGCCAAGGAATAAACGTGTCATAAGACCCAAAATAATGGCCACAGAAAGAGTAAAAAGGATTGCCAGAAATGCCCCCTTTTTGCCAATCTCTCTCCAAAGCGAAGCAATGGTTGCAAGACAAGGAAGGTAAAAAGTAACAAAAATGGTAAAAACAAAGACCTGAGTTTTTGTCATTATCGTAAGGATCTGGGATGTACCCAACGCCTGGGTTAACATGATCATAGAAAGTTCTTTTCTCATTACTCCAAAAATAAGGGTTGTACCGACAGAAAATGGGAGGTCAAGAAGCTGTGTTAGAGGAGATAAAAACCAGTTGATATATTTCTCAAGACCTCCATATTCTAACAATGCTAATAGGGCACTTCCGACAATAAGAATGGGCCATGCTATCACAATAAATTCTCTTATCCGATACCAGGATTTTTTTAATGTATTTTGGAGAGGAGGCAACTGATAAGCTGGTATCTCCAAAATCAGCCCAAGACTCCCGGGTTCTGGATATATAGAAGATAGAATTTTCCCTGAAACAGCCACAACAAGGAGATTAAGAGCAAATATCACCAGGGCAGAATTAGGGCTGATAAAAAAGGCAACCAGACCAAAGATGATCGTGATTCGAGCAGAACACGGAATCATCGTAGAAAGAATAGAGACAATAAATCTATGCTGAGAAAATTCAAGAATTCGAGTGGCCATCACAGCAGGAACGCTACACCCGTATCCGAGGATAAAAGGAATGACCGATTTGCCATGAAGACCGATCCGATGCATGAAGACATCCATCAGAAAGGCCACCCTGGGTAGATATCCAATGTCTTCAAGGATGGAGAGACCAATCAGAAATGGAACGAGGTAGGGAAGAACGATGGCGATTCCTCCTGCAATTCCTTGAAGGATTCCCTTTGAGAGAAAGAGAAACAAACTTTCTTTTACCACAAAACTCTCTAGTCCTTCTATCCATCGGTCAAAGAACTTCATTATGGGTTCTTCTATATAACCTCCAATACCGAAAATGAAATTGAAAAAACCATAAAAAACCAATGCCAGAATTACATACCCAAAGAATTTGTGCATTACCACCTGATCGATGGTCGTACGAATGTCCCTTTTAGGAGGGTGAATAATTGTTGCGATTTGTTCAAAAATGTTCATGGCGAGAGCATGACGCTCAGAAGAAATTACTTGATCAGAAGGAACACCATGGACCTGTTCCAATTTCTCTTGAAAGAACCTAATCTGTTTAAAAGAATCCTTGACTTCCCTGATGAAAATGGGATCATTTTCAAGGAGTCGGACGGCGAGAAAACGAGATGGGACCTTTTCTCGAATCTTTTGATGATCCGAGATTACGACCAGTTGATCTATAATTTCTTCGATGTCTTTACTGAATTTCAGGTTTTTACCTACTCTCTTTTCTTCAAAAACCTCAATCGCCCTATTAAATAACTCCTTCAGCCCCTTTCCTGTTTTAGCAATCGTTGGGATCACAGGGATTTCGAGAATCTCCGAAAGTTTTTTTTCATCGATCTGAATTCCCTTTCTTCTAGCCTCATCCATCATGTTCAAGCAAAGAACCATTGGAACTTCAAGTTCAAGAAGTTGAAGCGTCAGCTCCAAACTTCGACCTAAAAGTGAAGCATCAACGACATTAATAATCCCATCAACCTCTCCAGAGAGGAGATGATTTCGAGCCTCCAACTCAGCATGATCTCCAGAGGTTATAGAGTATGTGCCCGGAAGATCAATACAGTTGCATGTATGCCCATTTATATGGATGTTGGTTTCTGTATATTTTACGGTGGTTCCAGGAAAGTTAGAAGTGATGGCCCGATATCCTGCAATATGATTGAAAATAGTACTTTTCCCACAATTTGGCTGGCCTGCCAGGGCAATTCTCATTCAATCTCCTCTACAACGATCCGAGAGGCAATCCCCCTACCAAGGGCCACCTGGCTTCCATGAACTTCGATCAAGATTGGACCTCGAAGGACCCCAAACCTTAAGATTGTAATGATATCGCCTGGGTGGATACCCATTTGACCGAGACGCTGTCTTATCCCTTGTCCTCCCAGTATATCAATTACCTTCGCTTTTTTATTTTCAAAAATCTTATCCAGAGAGGTCATGCTTAACTCTTACCTTTAAGTTAGGAGCTCCGTCCATACGGTGGAGAGCCACCAGCCAACCATTTTCATCAACAATGGCAATGCTGCAAAACATCCCTTTCTTTTTAGCTATATTTA
>JBBIRM010000081.1:0-12161 GCA_037441765.1 Deltaproteobacteria bacterium
TTAAAATTGTTTTAGTGTTTTTAAAGCCCCGCCCTGTGGGCGGGGTTCTTTACTTCTGATGCTATGGCCCATGCATCTTAGTTGAATTTTCATAAAAGGGGGGTTTGAATGTTTCGATATCAATTGGAGCAGAAGGTATTTAGGATTGGGGGAGCCAAAGTGGGTGGTCAATTGGGAGAAAACCCTCCTCTTTTGATCGGGAATATGTTTCAAAAAGGAGATCTTATATTAGAGGATAGAAAATCTGGGAAGTTTAATCGAAAGATGGCAGAGGAGCGAATCCGCGAGTTAGAACAGATTTCGAAAGAGACTGGTATACCTGGTTTAATTGCCCTGGTTGCCAATTCTGAGGAGGAGATAAAGAACTATATCGATTTCCTGGTAAGCGTCACTGAGATGCCATTTGCCATAGATATCTGGCAGCAGAAGACAAGGCTTGCAGGGGCACGTTATATTGCCACGAAGGGGTTACAAAACCGGGCCCTTTACAACAGCATTACCCCATGGGATGAGGATATAAGCGCTCAGGTCTCCGAACTCAAGGAACTTGGGATCAAACATGTCGTCATTCAGGTCTTCGATATGGAGGATAAGACACCAATTGGCAGGGTCAAATCCCTTAAGGCCTTACTTCCTCTTGTGGAGAAAGGGGGTTTTGAGAGCATCCTTGTAGATACGGCGGTTATGAACCTACCTGCAACGACATTTTCCTTGCTGGCGAATCATCTCATTAAAAAAGAGTTTGGTCTTCCAGTGGGATTTGCTCCTTCCAATGGGACCTATATGTGGAGGAAGGCAGCAGGCGAGAAGGACCGAAACAAATTCCCAGCCATAGATGCAGGAGTTCATGCCATCTCTGCGCTGGTGAGCGACTTTCTTTTCTATGGACCATTAACAGGTACCAGTCGTGTCTTTTCAGCCGTAGCCGCAGCAAGCAGTATGATGGCAGCCCTTGCTTATGGTGAGAGAGGAACCCTTCCCATTGGAGATCATCCCCTGAACCTACTTTTCCCTGATGTCGTTAAACAATTTGAAAAAGAAAAAGGAGAAAAATAAAATGTCAAACCATTTGAGTCCAAGAGAGCAGGTGCTTAAACTCTTAAGGAAGGAAAAGTTGGACATCATTCCCCTCTTTAGCGGGATGGGAAATGTGACAACCCACGGCTTAGAAAAATATGGATGGAGATTTCCAGAGATCCATATTGATGCCGAAAAGATGGCAAAGATGGCTGGATCAACATATCAAATTTTTGGATTTCCCTGTGCAGTTGTTCCATTTGATATGGGAGTAGAAGCAGAGGTATTAGGTAGCAAGGTCAATTACTATGCCCACCAATCAGATATCCTCTATCCAACCATTATGGAGCATCCTTCAGAAACGGTTGAAGGTTTGGAGATACGGATTCCTACTGATTTAGAAAAGGCAGGAAGGATCCCTATAGTCACAGAGGCCATTCGGTTATTGAAGAAAGATTTAGGAGATAAGATTGCTATTGGATCCTGGGTCTTAGGGCCCTATACCTTAGCAGGGCAGTTGGTAGATTTATCGAACCTTGCAAAGACAGCCTTTAAGAAGAGGGATTTGGTCAGTCAAAAACTTGGCCAGTTAGCAGAGTTTCTTGTTCAAGTTATAAAGATATATAAGAAGGCTGGAGCAGACTACATCACCGTGCGTGAAATGGGGGCGGGCCCGGATATCCTAAGCCCCCGCATGTTTGAATCCCTTGTCAGGCCCCATCTGAAACGAATCTTCGATGAGATCGAATCACCGAAGATACTACATATCTGTGGCGATACCAATGCGATCATTGATCAGATGGCTCTTTGCGGAGCGGATGCCATAAGTGTGGAGAAAAAGAACAGAGTGGCGGAGAGTAGAAAAAAGTTAGGTCCAGAGGTATTGATTTTTGGTGAGATTGATCCTTTTGGGGTATTAACCCAGGGGAAACCTGAAGATGTGGAAAGGGCAGTGAAGGAGGCAGTGGAAGGAGGCGTCAATGCCATCTGGCCAGGATGTGACCTCTGGCCGGTTGTGCCAAAGGAGAATATGGAGACATTGATCATGGCTGCCAAAAAATATGGAAAACTCAACTGAAGTTAAACCTTAAAAAATTGGAGAACCTAAAAATTGATTTTTAAATCTCATTGGTTTATGATGGTTTTCTGGAAAGGAGGCCTAAATTGAAAGCAACAAAAAAAGCAAAGAAAAAACCGGCCAAAGTAGCAAGAGCGATTAAGTCAGAAAAAAAGGAGAGGATATTAAAGGAATTAAAGTCCATAGTTGGTGAGAAGAATGCCACCTCTGATCAACACATCCTTTATGCTTATTCCTATGATATGTCTTTTGTTACACCTAAACTACCCGATTATGTGGTAATGGCACATACGGTGGAAGAGATCCAGAAACTGCTCAAGTTTGCCAACAAGGAGAAGATTCCTGTTGTTCCTTATACTGCAGGGACAAATATTGGTGGACTTTGCATCCCGGAGAGGGGTGGTATCATCTTAGATTTAAAGAGAATGAACAAGATTATCAAGATCGATCCAGAGGCCTTATATGCGGTGATTGAACCAGGTGTTTCCCATGGTCAACTTGCTGATGCGTTATATAAATATAAACTACGATTCGGTTGGCCTGTAGGCCCACCTTCGGCCTCTGTTGCCTCCTGTGCAATCTGCCATGGGATCGGCCATATGAATGCCCGATATGGTCTAAACAGCCAGGAGATAACAAGTATGGAAGTGGTTTTGCCTACGGGTGAGCTGGTCCGTGTGGGCTCATGTGCCATCAATCCAGAGGCCTGGCATAGCTGCCTGCCCATGCCACAGATGGATGGTCTTTTCAAGGGGTGGCTGGGAACGACTGGAGTTGTAACCAAACTTGGGATTGCGGTTCATCATATCCCACCGATCTTAAAAATCTTCACTGTCTCTTGCGATAATGTGGATGATATGTACTCCTATATGCTCAATCTGAGTAATTATGAAATCTGTGATGACCTCACCGCTGTTTCTTGGTGGCTATCCCAGGTTCCCATTCCCTACCCATACAGGCCAAAGCCCGATGATGCACCTGAATGGTATAGTTATGCAACCACTTTCTCTTTTACAGAAAAAGAGAAAGAAGCAAGAGAGGAGATCTGGGAAAAGGTTGTTGATGAGGAAAGAAAGAAGGGGACGAGTATCAAAGTTACCCATTATCCAGAAGAGGCCCTCAGGGCGCGGACAGAATTGCCAAGCCAGATTGTGGGTTCAACAAAAAACTATTGTAAAATGGCTGGGGCAGGAATCTCCTGGCCAGGAACCTTTACGCCTGCCAACAGATGGGCCCCAATCTATAAAGAGTGGAAGAAGATTATGATCAACCACAATCTCTCTCCTGCTGTAAGGATGAGTATGTATCGAGGTGTTCATTATGGAATGCTCAGGGCAATGACCCCCTTCAATAAGAAGAGCCCTGAAGAGACAGAGAATGCAAGGCGTGCAATTGTAGAATGTTTAAAAGTCGATCTCGACAATGGAGGGATGCCATACAAGCCTCCTGTTGACTTTGCAGTGGAGATCAATAAGAGGGCTCATCCTGGATACCTCATGCTGATGAAGCGGTTGAAAAAGTTATTAGACCCAAATGATATCATGAACCCTGGAAAGTTAGGAATCTGATTGAAAATACGAAATTCGAATACCGAAATCCGAAACAAATTCGAATATCAAATGACAGAAATTCAAGACAGGTTTGGGTAATTTGAAATTTGGATTTTGAGATTGTTTTGAATTTCGCCTGCCTGCCGAAAGAGTTCTTTGGAAGGCGGGGATTTCGTGTTTCGGATTTCTCAAATAGGAGGTTATCATGAAATGGAATATTCCCAATCTTGAAGAATTAGAAGATGCTCTCTGGAGGTGCACAGCCTGCGGAACCTGCAAGGAGGCTTATGAATATGGGCCACCCTCTATGAGCAATCCCATCTGCCCTGCTGGAGAAGAATTTGGTTTTGAAGGATTTTCATCTTCCAAAGGGAAGATTGCCTTTGCTCGAGGGATTTTAAATGGGGACTTGAAATGGACCGAAGCATTAATTGATGCGATTTATAAATGCAATGTCTGTGGCGGATGCCAGAGCCAATGCCAACTCGACCACAAGCCCTTCATTCCTGAAATTATTGAAGCCATGAGGCGAAAAGCAGTGAGTGAGGGTTTAGGACCAATGCCCAAACAGAAGGTCATTGCTCAATCGTTGAGTAGTTATGATAACCCTTATCAGGGACCGCGTCGGGTAAGGCTTGATTGGACAAGGCCGTTCAAAAAACAGGGCAAACCCATCAAAAATGTTCTGGAAGAACCTGCCCCTATTTTGTATTATGTAGGTTGTACAGGAGGATACAATGTTCCTGTAAGGGTGGTTCCCCAGGCCACTGCATCCATCTTCCAGAAATTGGGACTCGACTTTGGGATCTTAGGAGAAAGTGAGATCTGTTGTGGATCAACAGCGATGAGGCTTGGAGATGTAGAGGCCTTTAAAAGGGTAGCGGAATCGAACTTGGAATTGTTTAAAAAGTTACATGAAGAAAAGGAAGTTAAGACCATCGTGACCTCCTGCGCAGGTTGTTATCGAGCATTTATGAAAGATTATCCAATGGCAGAAGAATATGGAAGGATGATGGAAGGGATTCGTGTAGTCCATACCTCCCAATTTCTATATGAACTGTGGACCACTGGACAATTAAAATTCTCAGAATCCCTCCGGTGGAAAGTCACATACCATGACCCCTGTCATGCAGGTCGACATCTGACAAAATTTATTATCGATAAGGAGGGAACCCAACTCTGGGCAGGGGCTTATATCAATTTAGACGAAAAAGAGTGTCTTTACGATATCCCGAGGCAACTTTTGAAGGCAATTCCAGGGATTGATCTCAGAGAGATGATGAGGATCAAATCCAATTCTTACTGCTGTGGGGGTGGGGGAGGCGTGATGACTGGATATAATGATTGGGCTCAAAGAAATGCTGGCCTCCGAATTCGAGAAGGGATGGAGACAGGGGCAGAACATATGGTCTCCATCTGTCCTTTCTGCCATTACAATCTAAACCAGGGAGCCCAGGGGATTGGAAGTAAAATGAGGCTTTACGATCTTACAGAATTGATTGATAAGGTTTTACCAGAGAGGGTTTCGTAATTGAAAATTATTAGAGGAAAGGAGGTGAAAAGGGCTTTAAAGGTGGGAGAGTTAAATGGGTTAACATTTAACCAATCACATTAAACGGGAGGGGAATATGGAAACAAAAAAAACAAAAAAGAAAGTAAGAGGGGTCTTAAACAGGGAAGTTTCACGTCGTGATTTTATTAAAACCACTGCATTGGGAGCAGCAGGTTTGGGCGTCAGTTCCTGGCTGACCGTTCCTTTTACCTATGGTGCAGAGCCACCAATTAAAATTGGGATGTTTAACGAGTATACAGTCTTTGCTACCGAGTATGGATATTGGTTAGGAAAGGTAGGAAGGACAGCCATCGCCAAATTGAATGCAGAAGGTGGGATCGCTGGAAGGAAGGTTGAATTGGTTGATTATGACACAAAATGTAAGCCCGACTGGGGAGCAGCCATGTTTAAAAAGATGGTTCTCGAAGACAAAGTGGACTTTATCATGGGGTCGATCCATTCCGGAATCCACAAAGCATGTTTCCCTCTTGCCATGGAGTACAAAGTTCCATTCTTTAGTGGCGGTGCTATGACTTATGAATTTACTGGAAAAGATGCCATTCCTTACTATATTCGTTGTCATTCCCATGCTAAATCTCAAGCAATTGCAGGTTGGAAATTTGGTTTTGATAATCTTGGGAAAAAATGGACTTTCTTAGTTGCCGATTATGCCTGGGGTCACTCACTGGCAAGAGAATTCGGAAGTCGTGTCAGGGCAGCGGGTGGGAAAACACAGGAAATTATGGCTCCACCTGCCACCGCAGATTTTATTCCCTATTTACAGAAAGTCGATCCTGATACACAGGTTCTGTTTACTGCCTTCTTAGGCTCTGCTGCCCTGGGAGTTTTGAGACAGACCGTTGAGATTGGCCTCCACAAACGTCTCCAGAGATATACTGTGATCTGCTGTACGGAAGGGATTGGGCAGGAGGTCGTAGGAAAGGAATCCATAGGAGCATATTATATTGAATATCACCCCCGTCATTTGGATCAGGTTCCAAAAGAACTTCATCCCTATGAAATCGCCTATCGAAAAGCCTGTGGCGTAGATGCCGATGGTAAGGAGGTTGGAAATCCAAAAGTGACCATTGCAGGCTCCCACATGTTTTCGATGTGGATATATCCCTATATGATTAAGTTAGGGATTGAGCAGACCGGCTGGAAAGACAAGAGAAAGAATGCTGACCTTATCAAGGCCATTTGTAGTTTAAATTTGAAACCCGGCCCATGGTGTCCTCTTGGGGGTGGACTACTGATGAGAGAAGAAGACCATCAGGGCTTCTCAGATTTTTATATTTCGAGAGTGGAACCTGACCTCAAACTGAAGGTCCTCCAGCGTATCCCGAAAGAGAAAGTGATCTACGAACCAGAAGTTGATTTGAGAAAGGCTCAATATTAAGAGATATATATCTTCCTTCTAATACCCCTTCCCTTCTAAGAGAAGGGGAGGGGTTAAATTAATTTCTTAAACCTAACCTTTATAATAAGGACAAAAATTGTGCTTTCCCAATTGACGGTTGCCATTTTAAATGGAATTGTATGGGGTTTGATCATGGCCCTTATCGCCTTAGGGCTAAACATGATCTTTGGCCTGCTCCATATTATCAATATGGCCCATGGCGCACTCTATATGTTAGGGGCAGTGGTAGCCTGGTATCTTATAGAGTATATAGGTAGTTTTTGGATAGCCCTGATCGTTGCCCCTCTTTTAGTGGGTTTCATCGGTCTGGTAATAGAGAGAGGTTTAATCCGAACGATCGAAGATAAACCCATTACAACAATCATCTGCACATTTGGGATTATGCTCGTCATTCAACACCTTGTATTGATCGTCTTTGGAGGTTCACCAAGAAGGATCTCTCCACCAATTGCCTACCGTTTACCGATCTTCGATTTACAATATCCCTCAATTCGAATTGTAATTGCTTTGATCTCTATTGCGATGATGATTGGCCTCTGGCTTTTCTTAAGAAAAACCAAGTACGGACTCTGGATGAGGGCTGTGGTCCAGGATAGAGAGATGGCTGTTGGTTTAGGAATCCCAGTAAATAAGGTCTATATGTGGACTTTTGTTTTAGGCTCTGCCCTGGCTGCCTTTTCGGGGATATTGGCAGCTCCCATTGTGTCTGTTGAATTTATGATGGGTCGGGAAGTTCTGATCATGGCCTTTATCATTGTAATAGTGGGAGGGATGGGAAACCTCGAAGGTTCTGTGCTTGCAGCGATTATGATATCTTTGATCCAGGGGGTGGGGGCTCTTTTTGTACCCCCTTCAATTGCAACAGTCTTTGCTCTGGCATTTATGATCATTGTCTTATTGTTACGGCCCCAGGGGCTATTTGGAGAATAAAAAAAGGCTTTACTGAATAACCTTTTTCTTTGAGATAGTATTTGGCCATGACGAATCAAAAAAGAGAATCGCTCCATTTCATTATTCCATTTTTTCTTGTTCTCCTAATCTTGGCCATTGTACCCTTTTTTGCAAGCCGTTTCTTCCAGACCTTTTTGACAGAACTTTTTGTCTGGGTTCTATTTGCAATCTCATTTGACCTGATCTTTGGCTACACAGCGCTTTTAAGCTATGGACAGGCACTCTTTTTTGGTTTGGGGAGCTATACGGTTACAATCCTTATGCGGAAATATGGTTTTAATACCGAACTAAGCCTTTTTCTATCCATTATCATCCCAATACTTTTTGCTTGGTTTGTAGGGTATTTTTCAGTGAGATTGACCGGGATTCACTTTGTTATCATAACCATCATCTTTGCGATCATTGGGAATATCATTGGAGAGACATGGACCTCTTTTACTGGAGGTTCTGATGGACTTACCTTCTCCCCTCATCCTTTCCGTTTAGGTTTATTTCAAGTCGATCTCGTGGATATCAAGGGCAATTATTATTTTGTGTTAGTGATTGTTGCCATCTGTTTCCTATTTTTGAGAAGAATGGTTCAGTCTCCTTTGGGTAGAATATTCATATCCATTCGAGAGAATGAAGAACGGGCACGCCTGATCGGTTATAATGTCCAGCGATATAAACTCATCGCCTTTATTATTGCAGGAGGGTTGAGCGGTTTGGCTGGCGGGCTTTACAGCCTTACACTTAAATATGCCTGCGCAAGTTATCTTCACTGGTCGGTTTCTGGACATGCGGTAGTTTATACAATTGTCGGAGGGATGGGAACTCTGATCGGTCCAGCCTTAGGGGCCGGGATTGTCATGTCTTTAGAGCATTATCTGGTCGATATTCTGATGGCCACTGATCTGGTGGTGGGGATTGTTTTAGTAATTATGGTCTTAATGGCCCCGAAGGGTTTGATTGGCCTCCTTCGGTTGAAATTTAAGAGAGGATAAAGATTGTTTAAGCCAGACGAAACCATTCTTGAACTTAAAGAGGTAAATAAATCTTTTGGTGGATTATTGGCGGTTAACCAGGTTAACCTCTCTGTTGGGAAAGGAGAACTCCGTGCACTAATCGGACCTAATGGGGCAGGAAAGACGACCTTACTCAACCTGATCAATGGCACTCTTCCCGTTTCCAGCGGACACATTTTCTTTAAGGGTAAGGAGATCACCAATCTTAGTCCACATCGAATATCCCACATTGGGATTGCTCGAACCCTTCAGATTACAAGTCTCTTTTCTGGTTTGACCGTTTATGAGAATATCTGGACTGCTGTTCAATCTCGAAAGAAATTTTTCAACCCATTTATTAAAGCAGGGAAATGGAAGGATGTAGAGGAGAAGACAGAGTCCATGTTGGAACTAACAGGGTTGAAGGACAAAGCCCATCTAATATGCTCTGAGTTGTCCTATGGCGAACAACGAATCCTCGAGATGGGGATCGCCTTGAGCACGGACCCCTCTCTACTTTTACTGGACGAACCCACCGCAGGGCTGAATAGTCAGGAATCCCTGGCGCTGGTAAAAAAGATGAGGAGCATGCTTTCAGGGCAGACGATTATTCTGGTTGAACATGATATGGAAGTGGTAATGGAATTGGCAGATAATATTTCTGTGCTTCATTATGGGTCCATCATTGCCGAAGGGCCTCCTGAGGAGATCAAAGAAAACGAAGAGGTCAAAAAAGTTTATCTGGGTACTTAAGATGTTAAAGATAAAAGATCTCAATTGTAGTTATGGAGATTGTCAGGTGCTCCACAATACTTCCCTTGAAGTTTCCGAAAGGGAACTTGTGGGTCTTATTGGTAGAAATGGGGTGGGAAAGACAACCACTCTAAAATCGATCATGGGGCTTGTCCCACGAAAAAACGGGTCAGTCCATTTTTATGAGGTCAACCTCTCTGAATTGCCACCTTATCAGATTCCTCGTCAAGGCATCGCTTATATGCCACAAGGGCGTCACCTCTTCCCCAAACTCACCGTTATGGAGAATCTTAAGATTCCATTGGTGGAAGGGGAGATGGATAAAAAGGTCCTTGAGGAGATATTCGAATATTTTCCAAGGCTGAAGGAGAGACTCAACCAGAAGGCAGGGACCCTTTCCGGAGGTGAACAGCAGATGCTTGCCGTGGGGAGAGCTCTGATCACTAAGCCCAAATTGATGTTGATGGATGAACCCACTGAAGGGTTAATGCCCTTGTTGGTCAAATTGATTGGTCAAACCATAAAATCGATTAATGAAAAAGGGACTACCATTCTTCTGGTCGAGCAGAATCTGAAGGCAATTAAGGATCTTTGTCAACGCGTCTATATCATGGAAAAGGGTTCTATCGTATATGAAGGAACTCCATCTGCCCTGGAAACTGCCATCGATATTCAAGAGCGATATTTAAGTGTCAAGGTTTAATATTTTTATAAAAAGTTTTGATCTTTTACTCGAAGATGTTTAGGTTCTATTTGTTTTTTATTCAATGCAAAAAATCATCTCAACCCTCCTTATCATTTTTATCCTCCCTTTAAGCCAGGGATTTTCTGAGACTAAAAAATTTGGCGGAGAGATCGTCCACTTTAAAGGCCAGAAACTTTCTATACAGTGGGATTCTCTTACTCACTCCCCCTTAGTGATTAGGGCTGTAGAATCGAACCTCCTTGAAATTAAAAATATTTCAAAATTATCAAGGAAAGAGATTACTTATACAGGTCCGGTCCTTGTTAATAAATATAAGCCATTACTTCAAATTGAGCCTGACAAGTTAAGGCTCAAAGGGGCCGAAAAAATATCTGATACCTGGTATGTGAGTTACTGGCAAACCTTCGGGGGGGTGATTATTTATGAATCCTCCCTGGGATATGCCATAGATTCTCGTGGACGGATAAAATCTCTCGGTGCCCTTCTTTATCCAAAGGTTCAGGCCCCGGTTAACAATAAGGTAAGCCATCAAGAGGCATTGAAGATTGGCCAGGCTCAGATCAAAGATTTTAAAAAACTAAAATGTATCCTTCTGGCTGAAAGTATTCTCATTTATCCCATAAAAAAGAAAAACTCGATTGACTACTACCGGGTTTATGCCTTCAATTTTTTCCCCCAGGAAGCTCTCCATCCAGCCTCAGTCGTGGGTGGCTGGGCTGTTTTTGTGGATACTCAGACTGGCAAAGTGGTCTTGTTTGAGGAGTTACTAAAACCCTTAGGATGCTGTATCCCTGAAGATTGGGTTCCTCCTAAACCTGAGGAGATGATGAAGCCAAAGTGGTGAAAAGAAAGATTTTATATAGTTCTTCCAACCCCCTCTTGAAAATTCTTTCTATAGGACTACTTTTTTCTCTTATCATATTCTCCTGTAAGGGGGAGAGAGAGAAATCCCCTCTCCCCAAATTAGGCAATTTTGCCATTGATTTTAATTGTAAGGACTTACAGGGAGAGTCTTGGAATTTAGAAAAAGTGAAAGGAAAGATAGTTCTTTTAAGGTTTTGGGCAGATTGGTGCCCTTATTGCCGTTACGAGATGCCCATCATAGATAAGTATTATCGAAAATTGAAAAAAGAGGGATTTTTAGTTTTAGCGGTCAATGTTAAACAGAGTGCTGAGGTAGCCCTGGCCTTCATTACTCAAACCGACGTTACCTTTCCTGTCCCTCTGGATTCAGATGGAAGTTTGGCAAAAAGATATGGGGTTTATGCAATTCCCACCAATTTCCTCATAGATCGTGAAGGAGTCATTCGCGAGATCTTGATCGGAGAGGTATTTAGAGAAGAAAAACCCCTTCGAGATTTACTTAAAAATTATTTTCCCTCCCCTTAATGTACCCAAAAATAAAAGAATTAACTTTACATAAAAGGGGGACATTTCTTTCAAATTTTTCAGATGAAATTTCCCTATTACGGGATTTCTGAAAAAGTCCTTCAAAACTCTCATCATTTAAAGATCCTTTGCGTTTTTATACCTTTATGATATGATTTATTTATGAAAAAGACCGATCAATTCTTTCATGTGATTCTTAACAGCATTGCGGATGGGGTTTTTACGACCGATAATGAGGGAAAGATTACCTTCATGAACAAGGCTGCAGAGCAGATTACAGGTTTTTCTAATAAAGAAGCCATTGGTCAATATTGTTTCGATATCTTCAGGGCAGATATCTGTCAATCGAGATGTGCCCTTAAGGAGACCCTGAGGACAAAAAAAGAGATTATCAATCTTCCAGCTACAATTTTAAAAAAGGGTGGTCAGAAAGTTCCTATCAGTATCAGCACGGCGGTATTGAAGAATGAAAAAGGTCAGATTATTGGAGGAGTGGAGACCTTTAGAGACCTCTCTACAATTGAAGAACTTAAAAAGGAACTTTCCCAGAAATATACACTCGGTGATATTATCAGTAAAAACCATTTGATACAGGATATTTTTAATATCCTTCCGAATATTGCAGAAAGTGATAGCACAGTTTTGATCCAGGGAGCCAGTGGAACTGGAAAAGAGCTTTTTGCAAAAGCGATTCATAATCTCAGCCAGAGAAAAGAAAAACCCTTTATAAAAGTGAATTGCGGCGCACTTCCAGATACTCTC
>JBBIRM010000082.1:0-12136 GCA_037441765.1 Deltaproteobacteria bacterium
TCGAATTTATCACAGGCACACTATAAGGACATACCCTCACACAGGTCAAACATGCCGCACACCTCTCCCCATCCACTACCGCCACCACACCCCCCACCTGAAGCGTCTCTTTTGAAAGAATTGTGCAGGCGCGAGCAACTGCAGCGCTTGCTTGAGAGATACTCTCACTAATCAACTTAGGTCCATGTCCTGCCCCTGCCAGGTAAACTCCGTCTGTTGCAAAATCGACTGGCCTTAATTTCATATGAGCCTCAAGAAAGAATCCCTCTGCGGTGCGGGGGAGTTTAAGCATGGTCGCTAATTCCTCATTTTCTCTCGGAATGGTGGCTGAGGATAAGATTAGAAGATCAGGTTTTATCTCCACTCTTTCCTTTAAGATCTTATCAGTGAAGGAGATGGATAGAACGTCACCTTCTTTTTTGACTTCGGGTTTTTCTTCAGGATCATATTTAATGAATAGGATTCCTTCATTTCTGGCTTTGGAATAGTAGGTTTCTAAGAGACCATAGGTCCTCATATCTCGATAAAGGATAGTGATGCTGGCTTTCGGATTGATCTCCTTGATCTTGAGCGCATTTTTTACAGCGGTTGCACAGCAGGTGCGACTACAATAAGGTCTCTCTCCATTTCTTGAACCCACGCACTGAATCATCACCACCTGATTGGCCCTGGTGATTTCATCTCGGACATGGATGATTTTTGCCTCCAATTCGAGTTGGGTTAGAATTCGGGGGTCTTCACCATAGTGATATTCCGTGGGTTTCAACTCCTCTGCCCCTGTGGCCAAAATCGTTATTCCATGTTCAATTTTTCGGTAATACATGGTGGGTGCCACCATCACGCCTGTTGAGAAGTTTCCTTTTGAGCCACTGAAGTCTACCACCAATGCATTCGTAATGACATGAATCAAGGGGTTGTTTGTCACTTTTCCTATTAGATCTTGAAGAAAGGCCTGAACATCTTCACCCTCGAGCGTATAATAAAGGTTTTTAAGGTTACCTCCAAGTTGAGCCTCTTTTTCAATAAGAAAGACTTCATATCCTTGTTCCGAAAGTTTGAGGGCAGCGGTCATCCCTGCCACTCCCCCTCCTATTACCAATCCTTTTTGGACAACAGATAGCGCCAACTCCCCTAAGGGCTGAATCCTACGAGCATTGGCAACCGCCATCCGAACAAGATCCTTAGCCTTCCGAGTAGCCTTCTCTTTCTCAGTCATGTGAACCCAAGAGCATTGGTCCCGAATGTTAGCCATCTCAAAGAGATATTTATTCAATCCTGCATCTCTGAGCGTTTCACGAAACATAGGTTCATGGGTTCTTGGAGAACAGGAGGCAACTATTACGCGGTTGAGATGTTGTTCCTTAATGGCGTTTTTGATCTTCTCCTGTGTATCGGTTGAACAGGTATAAAGATTCTCATCCACATAGACGACATTTTTTAGGGTGCTGGCGTATTGTTTGACGGAGGGGACATTGACCACCCCTCCAATGTTAATTCCGCAATGACAGACAAAGACCCCGATCCGGGGCTCCTCTGTTGTGACGTCCACTTCAGGAGGATACTCTTTTCTTTTTGCGATGGTTCCCCTTGCTGAAGCAATGAGGCCTGTGGCATCAGCCACGGCGCCACTTGCCTGGGTAACTGTTTCTGGGATATCTTTTGGACCCTGGAAAGCCCCGCAGACATAGATACCCGGTTTTGAGGTTGAGGTCGGTTCAAAAGGTTTCGTTTTACAAAAACCATAGGCGTCCACCTCAATCCCCATCCGCTTGGCCATCTCTACAGTGGCTTTGGATGGGACCATCCCTACAGAGAGGACGACCAGTTCGAATTCCTCCTCTACAAAATTTCCTTCCTCGTTTAAATAAGTGATCAGGAGGTTCTTTGTCTTATAGACCTCCCTCACTTTTGAAACCATACATTTTATAAAGCGGACTCCATAATCTGACTTTGCCCTCTCATAATAGGCATCAAATCCTTTTCCATAGGCTCTCACATCCATATAGAAGATGGTGGGTTTCACAAAGTGGACATGCTCTTTGGCGATGATGGCCTCTTTGGTGGCATACATACAGCAGATCGATGAGCAGTAGTCATTGCCCCAGTTGGAGTCTCGTGAACCTACACATTGAATAAAGGCGATCTTTTCAGGAATGGTTCCATCTGATGGACGAAGGAGATGCCCTCGATGGGGGCCGGTGGCGCTCAAAAGGCGTTCGAATTCAATGCTTGTGACCACATTGGGATAGACACCATAACCGAACTCCTGTCTGAGACGGGCATCGAAGACTTCGTATCCTGGGGCGAGGATGATTGATCCCACATCAATCTTCTCTTGGGTCTGAACCTCCCCATAATCCACAGCCTTTGCCAGGCATACCCTTTCACATAAACCACATCCAATACATACGTTACGATCGATCAGGTATACCTTTGGAATCGCCTGTGGATATTTAATAAAAATCGCAGTCCTCCTGCTCATCCCCTCATTGTAAGTATCTATAGCACTGACCGGGCAGTGTTTGGCACATTCACCACAACCTGTACATTTGTCAAGGCGAATGTACCTTGGTTTTTTCGTAAGGGTGACAGTGAAATGACCGGGCTCCCCTTGAAGGGCCTCCACCTCTGCATGGGTAATTATTCGAATGTTGAGATGTCTTCCGCACTCAACCAATTTTGGAGACATGATGCACATGGAACAGTCATTGGTTGGAAAGGTCTTATCGAGTTGAGCCATGACCCCGCCAATGGTCGGGGAGCTGTCAACCAGATAAACATAGAAACCGGATTCGGCAAGGTCTAAGGAGGCCTGCATCCCGCCGATACCTCCACCAATAACCATGACCGCTCCAATGGGTTGTGATTTAGCCTCTTGGGTTTTTCGTGCTATTTCCATGGCTCTTACCTAAGCAGTGTTAGGTCGACTCTAAGGTTTAGGAGTTTATCATCAAGACCTCAACCTTAGCCTTTGCTGGAATTTAGACATTTCGTGTATATTTTGGTATCTTTCCCTCCTCCGAAGGATCAAATCCAATTTTTCCTTCCCCAACCAATGAGACCAGATAGGAAAGCGTTTCCTTTAGATTCAGATTTAATAATTGACTGATCTCAGTGGCAGGTAAGGGCTTGGTTTCGATGAGTTGAATAATCCTGTTTTTATTTAATTCGTCCCGGATGGTTTCCTCGATCATCCTTTCCAATTTTTCTGGAGGAATGCGCTCATGGTATACATTTTCTTTTTCCATGAGTTCAGGCCCTTTTCCCACCATCCAGCGGATCTTCTCCCCCTCCAAGGAGGATTGGACCGCTCGAAGCCTTCCCTTCATTTCCGTATCAAGAGGGAAGGGGCCCAGTTGACGAATCTTATCGATGAATTGGCGGACGAGCAGAGAAAAACGTTCTCCCTCTCCTGCGGAGACCCAATCAAGGAGGAGCCTTTCAGATTGAATTCCAGCCATTTCAAGAAGTTTTCGAGTAAGGTTGATCTTTCTCTCTGCCTGGATATTTCCGCTCAAATAATGGCAGTCTCCTGGGTGACAGCCCAGCACCATGACCCCATCGTATCCAACAAGAAAGGCCTTTGGAATAAAGGATGGGTCCACCCTTCCAGAGCACATCACCCTAATGACTCGGGTGTTGGGAGGGTATTGGAATCTTGAAATCCCTGCCAGATCTGCACCTGCATAGGCGCACCAGTTACAGAGAAAGGATAATATTTTGGGTTCGAAATCCATAGTTCCTTTTTGCTGTTTGAAAATCTTTCTAAAATCCCTCCCGACCCTCCTTTGTTAAAGGGAGGTAGCGGTTTCCCCCTTTGACAAAGGGGGATTGAGGTAACTCATATTAGGCGGCCTCCTTCTCTTTAAGAGGTGAGAGGGCTTCAATCTGGGCGCTTAATTGTTCATCAGTAAAGTGATGAATGGTGATAGCCCTCTGAGTGCAACTCGAGGCGCATACCCCACAGCCCTTACACGAAGCAGAAATCGTTTCCGCCTTGCTCCCCTTTTCAGTTTCCACTACACGAATGGCACTGAAGGGGCAGAGCAATTCGCAAAGACCACAGCCCACACAACGACTCTGATCAACCTCTGAGATGGTGGGTAGGACGTTCACATATCCTTTTGCAATGGCTGAGGTGGCACGGGCAACCGCTGCATCCGCCTGAGATATGGATTCACTGATACTCTTTGGGAAGTGAGCCAGACCAGCCAGAAAAATGCCATCCGTGGCGAAATCGACAGGCCTTAACTTCATATGGGCTTCTAAGAAGAAACCATCAGCAGTTAAAGGCACCTTGAGCATCTTTGCCAGCGATTCGTTCTCATAAGGGACGATGGCGCTTGCCAGAACAACAAGGTCAGGCTGAATTAAAATATCTTCCCCGAGTATCTGATCCTTTACTTTCAAGTAAAGAAGTCCCCCCTCCACTTTCAGTTCAGGTTTTGAATCCAGTTGATATGGAATAAACTGAATTCCTTGATTTCTTCCCTGGGCATAGTATCGCTCCATAAACCCATACGTTCGTATATCTCTGTAGAGGATGGATATTTTTACATCAGGATTTTTTTCTTTAATCCTCAATGCGTTTTTGATGGCAATGGAGCAACAGATTCGACTGCAATTGGGACGCTCTGGCGTCCGGGAACCCACACATTGGATCATAACGATATGACGGTGCGATTTAATCTCCTCCCAGTGGAGTGCAATCTTCTCCTCTAATTCTTTCTGAGTGATCACCCGTAGGTCCTGGCCATAGAGATATTCTGTGGGCGTCTTTTCCTTGGCTCCAACAGCCACAATGACCACTCCGTGCTCATACTCCCTTTCTTCGCCATTTGTGGAGAGGATCGATTTGAAATTCCCAACATAGCCGCTTAGGGTTTTAAGTTCGGTTTTAGTAAAGACCTGAATTCTCGGATTCCTGGTTACCTCCTCGATCATCTCTTTTAATAAGGTCTGAGGATCATTTCCCTCAAGGGTGTAGTAGATGTGGCGAAGGTTTCCTCCCAATTCGGCCTCTCTTTCAATCAAGGCACAATCAAACCCCTGTTGTGCTAATTTGAGGGCGGCCCTCATTCCGGAAAGCCCTCCACCTATCACCAACCCCTTCCGATTCACCTCCACAATGGGTTCTTTCAGAGGCCTGAGAAGAGAGGCCTTTGCTACGGCCATTCGAAGAAGCTCTTTTGCCTTTTCTGTGGCCTCTATTGGTTGATGCATATGAACCCATGAACATTGATCCCTGATATTTGTCATCTCAAATAGGTATTTGTTGAGGCCGACCTCCCGAATCGTCTCCTGAAAAAGGGGCTCGTGTGTTCTCGGTGAACAGGAGGCTACAACCACACGATTTAATCGGTTCTCCTGAATCGCCTTTTTAATCTTCTCCTGAGTGTCTTGAGAACAGGTATAGAGGTTTTCATCGACATAGACCACATTGCCGAGGGTTTTTGCATATTCCCTGACTTCGGGTACATTGACAACACCACCGATATTGATACCACAATGGCAGACAAAGACGCCAATTCGAGGTTCCTGGCCAGTGATATCGATCTCAAGAGGATACTCTTTTTTCTTCGTCATCGTTGCTCGAACATCTGAGAGGAGGGTGGATGCACAGGTCACCGCTGCGCTTGCTTGGGCGACCGTTTCTGGAATATCCTTGGGTCCTTGAAAAGCGCCACAGACATAGATTCCAGGTTTACTTGTTTGGAGGGGTGAAAACTCCTCTGTTTTACAGAATCCATAGGAATCGAGTTGAATTCCAAGTTTTTGTGCCAGTTCTTTTGCACCTTTGGAAGGGGTTAACCCAACAGAGAGGACAACCAGATCGAACTCCTCTTCTTTTAGATGTCCTTCGGGATCGATGTAGGAGATGATGAGATTCTTTGTCTTTGGTCTTTCCGCAACTCGGGAGACCATCGATCGGATGAATCGAACCCCATATTCCTTTTTTGCTCTTTCATAGTAGGCATCGAAATCTTTTCCATGGGCACGGATATCCATGTAGAAAATGGTTGGTTCTACTTCATGGTGATGTTCCTTGGCAATGACCGCCTCTTTAATGGCATACATACAGCAGACAGAACTGCAGTATTCGTTTCCGCCGTCCCCTGCCATATCTCTGGATCCTGCGCATTGGATCCAGGCCACTTTTTTGGGGGGCTTTTGATCAGAAGGACGGAGGAGATTACCCTGAAAAGGGCCTGATGCACTTAGGATTCTTTCAAATTGGATACTGGTGACGACATTAGCAAATCGACCATATCCATAAGGGGTTAATCGATTGGCATCGAATTCATCAAATCCTGGGCATAAGATAATGGAGCCCACTTTGAATTTGACCATTTCTTCAACCATCTGATGCTGGATGGCTCCTGCCTTGCAAAGGGTCACACATTGGAGACATTCAGAACAGTATCCACAATTGAGGCATCGAAGGGCTTCTCGGTGGGCCTGTTCCTGAGTTAACCCTTTTTTTACCTCATAAAATGTTTTCTGCCTTTCCTCGATAGGTATGGTGGCGACCCTTTCTCTCGGGGCTTTGGATTGGCCTGCGTATATATCTGCAAATCGGGCTTTTTGGGGTTTAGGCCTATCCCTTCCTTCATATAGGTCTTTGCCTCTTAAAAATCGATCAATGGAGATGGCCGCCTCCTTACCAGCGGATACCGCCTCAATGGCAATCCATGGCCCACTGACCGCATCACCTCCTGCGAATATTCCTTCTCGAGAGGTCTGAAGGGTAACAGGGTCCACCTTTATGGTCCCTTTTGATGTCACTTCCAATCCCATTCCTTCCATAAAGGAGAGATCTGGGAGCTGACCAATGGCAGGAATAAGTGTATCTACCTCTATATAAAAATCCGATCCCTCAATAGGAATCGGACGTTTTCTGCCTGAGGAATCTGGTTCTCCAAGTTCCATTTTAATAAGCCGAAGGGTGATCCCTTTTTCACCCTTTGAGATGATTTCAACTGGAGTGGAGAGGAAGTTAAATTTGATTCCTTCAGCCTCTGCCTCCTCTACATCCTCTTCGTAGGCAGGCATCTCCTCCCGGGAACGACGATAGAAGAGATTAACTTCTTTTGCTCCCATTCGAAGGGCTGTGCGTGCAGAGTCAATGGCTACATTTCCTCCTCCTACCACCGCCACCCGCTGTCCCACTTCAATCTTCTGGCCTGAGTTGACCATTCGTAAAAAGACAACCCCTGGAATTACATTTGGATTTTCTTCCCCAGGGATGCCAAGCTTTTGATCTTTATGGGCTCCCACTGCAACAAAGATGGCTCGATAGCCTTCTTTGAAAAGATCATCAAAACTTAAATTTGGACCAATTGGAGAGTTGGTCTTAATCTCTACCCCTAAGGATTGGATGGCCTTTACCTCCTGGTCGATGATCTCCCTGGGAAGCCTGTAAGAGGGGATTCCAACCTGAAGCATCCCTCCAATCACAGGAAGGGCCTCAAAGATAGTTACAGGATACCCTTTCTGAGCGAGATAGGCAGAGGCAGTGAGTCCTGCTGGGCCAGAACCCACAATTGCCACACGCTCCTCCTTTGGCTCTTCTTTCTGAATGGGAATCTCTTCTTTCACAATGTCCGCAAGAAATCGTTTCAATTCGCAGATGGCTACGGGTTGGTCAAGATCTTTGCGATTACACTCCTTTTCACAAGGATGGGGGCAGATTCTCCCTAATACCCCTGGCAGGGGAAGATTCTCACGAATCAAGGAGAGGGCTTCTTTATACTTTCCCACACTTGTTAGGGCGACATAGCCCTGAACATTTATACCCGCAGGACAGGTGAGGCTACAAGGGGCCCGATCACCTTTTTCAATGGTGAAGATGTTGGGGAAGGCCTGGGCATAGGGCCTGTAGATGGCTTTCCGGTTGACAAGGGCCTCATCAAATTCACTCTTTATATTGACAGGACAGGCCTGTGGGCATTCCCCGCAACCTGTGCATTTCGCTGGATCCACATAACGTGGTTTTTTTCTCACCGTTATCTCGAAATTCCCAGGTTCTCCTTCAACACTCACCACCTCTGAATAGGTGAGGGTTTGAATGTTGAGGTGACGGCCTGCCTCGACCAATTTTGGAGAAAGTATACACATGGAACAGTCGTTGGTTGGAAAGGTTTTGTCTAACTGGGCCATCACCCCACCGATGGCAGGAGAGGCCTCCACGAGATAGACATAGTAGCCTGATTCAGCAAGGTCAAGAGAGGCTTGAATCCCGGCAATCCCTCCTCCAACGACCATCACCGCTCCAACCTTCTCGGTCATATTTCTCCTCTTTACTAATTGGTAATTTTCTTTTGAGTAAATATTAAGTACAAAATTTCTCTATATCAATCCTTTGTTATTTAAAACTTTGATGGGGTCTGTAAGATGACGTCCCAACCATTTCTTAACATCGCGATGGCCAAGGGCCAATCCCATGAGTTCTGTAAAATAAAGGATAGGAAGATCAAACTTTTGACCTACCTCCTTTTCCAACTCTTCCTGTCTGCTATCAAGGTTGGATTGACACATCGGGCATCCCGTGACCAGGCAATCTGCCTCTGCCTCTCTGGCCATCGAAAGAAGTTTCTTTCCGAGGCTTCTTACGATATCTGTTCTGGTCATCACAAGACTTGCTCCACAACAATCCGTCTTATAGGACCATTGAATAGATTCAGCCCCTAACACTTCCATCAAACGGTCCATATGCTGGGGATTCTCATAATCATGAATTCCTGTCACTTTTGGAGGTCGAACAGTTAGACATCCATAATAGCAGACCACTTTTAGGCCCAAAAGGGGTTTTACCTTTTTTCTTTTTACCTCTTTTAGGACCTCTTCATCACAGAAGAAATCCAAAGCGTACCTGATGGGGACTTTTCCTTGATAGGGGAATTGAATCTCCTTGGAATGTCCATCAGGATTTTCTTTAACTTCTTTTTCTGCTATTTTGAAACGGCTATAGCATGCCACACAAGGAACGAGGAGCTCAATACCCCTCCTCTCCGCTATAGCGAGGTTTCTGGCAGCAAGTTGGAGTGCCAACAGTTCGTCGGTGCAATGGGCAGAACTGGCACCGCAACAGGTCCAATCTTCCAATTCGTGGAGTTGAATGTTTAGAATGCTGCAAACTCCACGAATGGATTCATCATACTCACGGGCCGTTCCATGGAGCGAGCAACCAGGATAATAGGAAACCTCAATCATTTTAATCCCTTTCTTTGATTGTTTTGGTTCTCAATAGGTATGGTGCTAACTTCCCCTTTTCTCGAAGGCATTAAAAATATCCTTAATCTCTTTTCCTCCTCCAAACTTTGACGGAAAAAGTTTTATCTTGCCTTTGCGATACATCTTTAACCCTAAGTTCGCATCCTTAAAAAAGTCCCGGGTCTTAGACTTGAATCGGAGGATAAGACTCAATTCGTGGATCCTCCCTTTTGATTTAATCGCATCGAGAAATACAGAGTGAAAGATGGGAATATCCTTCTCCCCTGGTTTCACTCCAGAGGAGAGGGCAATATTTCTCAATGTGTCCATGATCTTTGCGATATCAATGTTATTTGGGCACCTGACACTACATGTGTAACAAGATGCACAGATCCATATCGTTTTGGATGAGAGGACCTTTTCCCGATGGTTGTACTGAATATGGCGGAGAATCTGATTGGGGAGGATATCCATGGCATAAGCCACCGGGCATCCTGCTGAGCATTTCTGACATTGATAACAGGCTTGAATCTTTTCACCACTGGCTTGAACGACTTCTGACAAAAAGGAGTTTTCCCCTTGACTTATGGTTTCATTTGAATTCATAGGCTAATTGACCTCCATTGCAGGTTGGTTTTCCAAGTAAGTCGGGAGTTGAATGGTGAATGTTGTCCCTTCGCCCACTTTACTCTTGACACTGATATGACCTCCATGGTCCTGGATGATTCCATAGGAAGTGGCAAGACCCAGGCCGGTGCCCTTACCCACCGCTTTTGTAGTAAAGAAGGGATCAAAGATACGGGTGAGGTTCTCCTCTGGAATCCCTTCACCGGTATCAGTAAACTCTATCGATACATATTTTCCATCCGGGGAAGAAGAAGTTGAGATTGTAAGGGTTCCACTGCCATGCATTGCCTCAGCAGCATTGACAATAATATTCATAAAGACCTGTTTGAGCTGGCTTGCATTTCCCTTGATAAAAGGAAGAAAGGGATCAAATTTTTTAACAATCTTTATATTGTGGAAAAGTGCCTGATTGACTAAGAAGAAAAGACCGTCATTAATAGCCCTGTTGATATCTGTGGGCTCCATTTTGGGTTCGGTTTGGCGTGCAAATTCGAGGAGGCTCTTTACGATTTCCTTACATCGACTTGCCTCCTGAACAATTCGAGACAGATCATTGCGCCTCGGATCTTCTTCTGGGAGATCTTCCATGAGGAGGCTTGAGTAGATAAGAATCCCTCCAAGGGGATTATTGATTTCATGGGCGATGCCTGCAGCCAATTTTCCGAGAGAGGCCATCTTCTCAGAATTGACCAGCTGGAGATGGGTTTCCTCAAGTTTCTTTTCCATCTCAATCCTTGGCCTAAGGTCAGTAAAGATGCCCACGCTGGCGATCTCATGTCCAGCGCTGTCATAGATGAGGGTGGCCGAAAGTTGGACAGGGATTTCCTCTCCATACTTGTTGAGGATATTGAGTTGGGTAGGGGCGAATTTTCCCACCCCACCGTAGTCAGGGCTTCTAAGTTTCTTCATGACCTCTTTGGCCATTCCCTCTGGATAGATCTGGGTGATATGAATCTTTCCGATAACCTCTTCTGCCTTGTAACCGGTCAAGGCCTCTGCTCCTTTGTTGAAGATGAAAATATTACCTTTCATGTCCGCTGCAATAATCCCGTCTACCGAGCTTTCAATCAGGTTCATGAAGAATTGGTTGGCCTCCCGGAGTTCATCTTCGATCCGTTTCCTCTCCGTGATATCTAAATTGATTCCCTGATAACCCGTGATCTCTCCCTTCTCATTTCTAATTGGATACCCTGTGAGTAAGATGGTGATCTTTTCACCGTTCTTTTTCTTAAATTCAACCTCCATGTCCTTGACATAGCCATCTTCTTCAACCTTCTTCTGAAAAATCTTTCGGTCTTCAGGGTTCACATAAAGATCACGGGCAATATCGATTTCTAGAAATTCCTCTTTCGTTGAATAACCCAACATATCTAAGAGGGCCTGGTTGCAATCTAAGAACTTTCCCTCCTTTGAGCTTATGAATAGACCGTGCCTTACCCTCTCAAAGAGATTCCTTAACTTCTCCTCGGAATCCCTTAGATCCCTCTCAAATTTTTTTCGTTCTGTGATATCCCGAATATAGGCATAGGTCTTTACCTCCCCGGTTTCGGATTTGGCAAGGGCGATGCAGACCTCTGCCTCCTTCACTTGACCTTGAGGGGTGACAATTCCCATTTCTGTGCAGAGTTTCTCTCCGATCCCAACTCCTCGGGTAACTGTTCCTTCCAGAAATTCTTTGTCTTCCTTCCCAATTACCGAAAAGAAGTTTCTTCCGATCAGATCTTCCTTTGGGATGCCAGTGATTTCAGAGGCCATCTGATTCGCAAAGGTAATTTCAAATGCCTGATCAAAAACAACAATCCCATCATCCCCCATCTCTGCAATCTTTTCGAATTGCAGGGTTGCCTCTCGGAGTTTTCGCTCCATCTGCTTGGATTCTGTGATATCTCGAAGATAGGCATAACCCTTCCGTACCCCCTGAGTGGTTTGGGCCATGGCGATACAGAGTTCGATCTCCTTAATCATTCCTTTGGAGGTAACGAACTGGGTTTCAGTGCAAACCTTCTCACCATACCGATCGGAATGGAGGAAGATGTCTTCAAGGAAGTTCTTATTGGTTTCCCCCAATAAAGAGAGAACACTCATCTGAAGAAGTTCTTCATTTGAGTAGCCTGAGATCTCTGAGGCCATTCGGTTTGCAAACTCAATGCGATGATCTTCATTGAAAACCAGAATCCCATCATTTCCCAGCTCCGCAATCGCCTGAAACATCTCAGCGCTTAACTCTTTCTCTGGAGGTTTCACTCTATGGAGGTGTCTCTTTCTTTTTTGGGGTGAAGCAAGTTTCTTTGTCTGC